>NZ_JBEXDZ010000145.1:0-24184 GCF_040606085.1 Streptomyces sp. NPDC005485
CCGAGCAGGGCTGCGGCGACACCCCACACGAGGCCGCCCGTGACGGTGCGACGCCATCCGGGCGCCCCGGCCCGTCCCTCCCCCAGCGCACCGGCGACCCGCCTGCCGGGGTGCCCGCCTCGTCGCAGCCAAGCCGTGTGTTCCGCGGTCACCGCGCCCACCCCTCCGTATCGACGCCGGTCCCCCGGTCGGCGGGACCCGTGCCGTCCTTCTCCCTGGTGCCCGGCATTCACACGTTCAAGGATCCACCCGTTGTTTCGGCAGGTCGACGACGGCCCGGACGCACTTGCCGACCGGCACGCGCCACGCGGTCACCGTGGTCGCCAGGACGTGGACGATCTCCAGTCCGTGCCCGCCGACGCGTCCGGGATCCTGGGGATAGCGTCTGGGCAGGGCGGCGCTGCTGTCGCAGACCGTGACGCCCACCGCGGCGTCGGTACCCTCCAGTTCAAGGATGTAGGGGCCGTGGCTGTGACGGTCGGCGTTGGTGACCAGTTCACTCACCACCAACAGCAGGTCCCCTTCCGCGCGGGCGTCGACGGACGCGCACCACTCGGACCGCAGCCGCTCCAGGAACAGCGCGGCGAAGTCCCGGGCCTCGGCGATGGATCCGGGCTCTCCGGTGTAGTGGGCGGCCTGCCGCAGCGGTTCCACGGACATGTCGAAGTCAGTAGGTATCACCGCTCCGTCCAAGGGTTCGATCATGCGGGTCTCTCTCGGAAGCCGATCCGTGCGCTTGCTGTGCGTCGTGTGTCGTACGCGTCGCTGCGCACGGTGTCGCACTGCTGCTCGTACCCAGCGAATCGATCCGCAGTCTCCCCCAGGTTCCACCGGCCTCCCGCACCGGGGAGGGGCTCACTCCGGGGCCAGTTCCGCCCGGCGGCGCTCCAGATACGCGCGCTCGGCCGCGCTGTCGGTGAGTGCGAGGGCGGACTCGTAGGCCCGTACGGCTTCGGTGCCGCGCCCAAGCCGCCGCAGCAGGTCCGCCCGTACTGCGTGAAAGGCCTGGTAGCCGTCCAGGTCGAGCGCCTCGACGAGCAACAGGGCCGGTTGTGGGCCGTCGGTCTCGGCAACGGCCACCGCTCGGTTGAGGGCGACCACCGGGCTCGGGGCGCAGTACATCAGCTGGTCGTAGAGCGTCAGGATCTGGCCCCAGTCGGTCGCTGCCGCGTCGGGTGCGTCGCTGTGGACGGCGTTGATCGCGGCCTGGATCTGGTAGGGCCCGGGCCTGTTGCGGCGCAGGCATCGCCGTACCAGGGCTTGGCCCTCGGCCACCAGTTCACGGTCCCACCGGGCGCGGTCCTGGTCGGTGAGGAGGACCAGCGCACCGTCCGGGGTCTCACGGGCGGGGCGTCGCGACTCGATGAGGAGCATGAGGGCGAGCAGGCCGAGGGCCTCCGGCTCGTCCGGCATGAGCTCGACGAGGACACGACCGAGGCGTACGGCCTCCGCGCACAGGTCCGCCCGGCCGCCGTAGCCCTCGTTGAAGATGAGGTAGACGACGGCGAGCACGCCTTTGACGCGGTCGGGGAGGTCGGCGTCGCGTGGGATGCGGTAGGGGATACGGGCGTCGCGGATCTTCGCCTTGGCTCTGACCAGACGCTGGGCCATGGTGGGCTCGGGCACCAGAAAGGCACGCGCGATCCGCGGAGTGGTCAGCCCGCCGAGGAGGCGGAGGGTGAGCGCGACCTGGGCCTGCGGGGCGAGCGCGGGGTGGCAGCAGGTGAAGATCAGGCGGAGCCGGTCGTCGCGCACGGGTCCCTCCTCGGCGGACGGATCGGGGGCGTACAGCAGGGCGGCCTCGGAGTGCCGGTCCTCGCGGGAGGACTCACGGCGCAGCCGGTCGATGGCCCGGTTGCGGGCAGTGGTGATGATCCAGCCGGCCGGACTCGGGGGCTCGCCGGTCTCCGGCCACTTCTCCAGCGCCGTGGCGAAGGCGTCCTGCACCGCTTCCTCGGCGAGGTCGATGTCCCCGAGGAAGCGGACGAGGACAGCCACCGCGCGGCCGTACTCCGCGCGGAAGGCGGTCTCGATGGCAGCGTCGCCGGTGTCGCCGATGCCTTCCCTGCTGCCGGTGTGCGCGGTCATCCGTCCTCGGCTTCGCCCATGAACGGGCGCACCTCGATCGGCAGCGTGGTCGCCAGTGTCGCCTTGCGGCCCCATGCGAGGGCGGCGTCGAGGTCGGGGGCCTTGATCAGGCAGATGCCGCCGAGGTACTCCTTGCTCTCGGTGTACGGGCCGTCGGTGATCAGCACGTCGCCGTC
The DNA here is from genome assembly GCF_040606085.1 of Streptomyces sp. NPDC005485. NCBI lineage: Bacteria > Bacillati > Actinomycetota > Actinomycetes > Kitasatosporales > Streptomycetaceae > Streptomyces > Streptomyces sp. NPDC005485. The sequence goes on from NZ_JBEXDZ010000145.1 coordinate 2,265, forward strand.
ATGCGCGCGCAGCACGGTGGCCGTCTCCGGCCCGTGCAGTCCTCCGGCGAACACCCAGGCATCCGCCGCACGCAGCTCCGCGTGGAAGACGTCGAGGTTGTGCATGATCTCTTCCAGGGCCTCGGGCGCAGGCGGCTCTCCGACCGGCTGCATCACGCTCAGCAAGTAGTGCTTCATGACGTGTCCTCCTCGAAGTCGTACCGCTTCTCATTCCCTACACGAACGGGCGGCGGCCGGATCGACACCGGACACCACGACACCGGGAGTTTCTTTTCCATGACCACGGCGAGGACCGCGTTTCCCCCTCCCCACTCTCTTGTCGTCCGTGCGCGCAGGCTCGCGCACGAGGTGCTGGCGCCGCGCGCCGAGGAGGTCGACCAGGAGGGCATCCCCGCGAGCAGTATCGAGGCGGTCAAGCGGTCGGGGCTGCTGGGGGTGAGCGCTCCGGTGGAGTACGGCGGGTCTGCGGCGCCCGCGGCGGTGGCCCGGGAGACCGCGGAGATCCTGGCCGGCGCGTGCTGCTCCACCTGGTTCGTGCAGACCCAGCACCATACTCCGGTGGCGACTCTGGCCACGTGTGAACTGCCGGTGCAGGAGCGGCTGTTGGGGCCACTGGCACGCGGGGAGTTGCTGTCCGGGGTGGCGTACGCGCAGTTGCGGGCGTACCCGCGCCGCCCGGTCCGGGTCACACGGGAGGGCGATGGCTGGCGCTTCGACGGGACGGTGCCCTGGTACACCGGCTGGGGGCTGAACGACGTGATGCTGCTCGCCGGAGTGACGGACGCGGACGAGGTGCTGCTCGCCTTCACCGAGGCGCGTGAGCAGCCCGGCCTGCGCCCGTCGCCGCCGATGCGGCTGGCGGCCCTGACCGCCGCCCGGACGGTCTCGCTGGAGCTGGACGGGTTGTGGCTGAGCGACGACTCGGTGGCCCTCCGTGCCCCGTACAGCGTCTGGGCGGCCGGGGACCGGCCCAAGAGCACCAATGCCTCACCGGCGGTGTTCGGGGTCGCCGCGGCGGCACTCGACCTGCTGGACGGCGACCCGGACTCCGAGGAGGCCGCCCGCGCGCTGCGCGCACGGCTGGACGAGGTCAGGCGGCAGGCGTACGCCCTGGCCGACCATCCGGTGCCGTCCGAGCGCATCGCCGAGCGGCTGGCGTGCAGGACGCGGGCCTACGACGTGATGCGCGCGGCGACGACGGCGGCCGTGGTGGCCGGTGGCGGGCGGTCCATGGATCTGGGCAGCCGGGCGCAACGGCTTTCCCGCGAGGGCATGTTCCTGCTGGTGCAGGGCCAGACGGCCGAGGTCCGCGCGGCGCACCTCAGGTCGCTGTCGCGGTGAGCACGGGCCGATGGGTCCCTCAGGAGGCCGAGGGACACCGGGCGATTCCGGCGAACCCGGTGTCGGTCACGGTGTCAGACCGCCGCGGCCAGCACAGGCCTGCGGCCCAGGGCTGCCGAGAAATGGTCGACCACCTGGGTCAGGGCCTCGGCGGCGGCCGGTGCGACGGTCAGACTGCCGTCCTCCTCCGCGGTGATGTCCTTGTCGAGGGTGAACCAGCCCTGCACGATGTGACCGGCGCCCATCGAGGACAGCACCGGGCGCAGCGCGTAGTCGATGGCCAGCACATGGGCGACCGAGCCGCCGGTGGCCAGCGGCAGCACGGTCTTGCCGGTGAGGGCGTATTGCGGGAGAAGGTCGAGCAGCGCTTTGAGTGCCCCGGAGTAGGCGGCCTTGTAGACGGGCGTGGCGATGACCACGCCGTCGGCGCGGGCTACGAGCTCGGTGGCCTCGACGATCGCGGGGTGCCTGAAGTCGGCGCCGAGCAGGGCCTCGGCCGGGATCGTCCGGATGTCGAGGGGGATCACCTCGTGTCCCTGGGCTATCAGACGGGCGTCGAGGTGGCGCAGCAGTTTGGCGGTGCGGGAGGAGACGGAGGGGCTGCCGGAAACGGACAGGACGGTGGCCATGGGCCCTCTTTCGGAACGGGTTTCGCGAACGGAGCGGGAGGGAGCGAGGGGCGGAGCGAGCGGGTGTCGGGCGTGCGCGGGACTGGACCGACTTCGGCGTCAGACGTGAGCCTTCACTCGCATTGGGAACCCACTAGGCGCATTTCCCGGAGTCTGCGGGCATGCGGAACTCCTGTTGCGGCCATGCGAGTTCGCCGAATTCACGGATGCGACAAACGCTGAACTCGGGTGGGAGAACGCGACGCACGACTGCCCGATGGGAGCAGCGGTGGAGCGGAAAAGGGGGGTGCGGCGGCTGCGGAGGGTCAGGCCACGAAGCAACAGGAGGCGCTGGAGACACGCGCGAGATCGACATGGCGTCGTCGCGTGAGGTCCATTCGCATCTTCATGCTGTAGATCGTCGCAGCCGCCGGTCCGAGGCGTCAAGGACAGCCCGTCCGGTCTCGTATCGCGGACCACGGATTCCACGGCGGCGCGACAGGAAAGCCTTTGGACGGCGGTCGGAGCAGCCGCCCTCCCCTATGGTGCGTGGGCGCATTCGGTCCCGTGCGGGATCGGGCGCCGAACTTCCGTCCGGCCGGGGCGCGTTGCCCCTCCCCTTCGGCCCCTCGGCCCCCTCCTCCGTCCGTTCCGTGCCCGGTCTCAGTCCTCGTCGGGGGACGGCACCACCACGAGGAACGCATCCGACTTCAGATCCATCACGACCGTCGCGGGCTCACCCTCGGCGCGACGTCGCGCCGCGAACTCCTCCGCCGGCCACGATCCGCGCGGAGCTCCCGCAGGAAACCGCTCCAACACCTTCGCGCCCATAGCGGCCGACACCTCCAGCCTTCTCCGTCGACTCCGACCGCCGACGCCCATACCTTGCGGCTGCCCCTCATCCGCCGGGACATGTATCGGTCGTCCCGATGTCTTTGCGGCAGGTGCATCCGTAGCGCCCCTTCCCGGGGAGTGCTCAGCAGAAGCGATCAGTGGGGGTGGCGACGGAGAGGACCAAGGGCTCATGAGCGGTGACGACGCCGGAACGCGGCTGCGCTGCCCGGTCACCGGTGCGACCGGATACACCGGTGCCCGATGCGCCCGGCAATCCTCTGCCCACCGACCCGGACTGGGCGGGCGGGCGCCTCTGCACCGACAACCGCGAACTGACCGTTGACGCATCACCCGAGGTGCTGTGGCAGGTCGTCGAGGGAATCGGCGGCGACAACGGTTGGTACTCCTTCCAGCCGCCTGGGTACGCGGATGGCTGGACCGTCTGGCGGACGGGGTCGGCCTGCGGCGCGGACGCCGCGCGGCTGCGGGTGGGCGACTCCCTCGACTTCTGTGGGTCGAGGGGATCGAACCCGGTCATCTGCTGCGGTTGCGCGCGGAGATGCGGGTGCCGGGACTCGCCTGGCTGGAGATGTACGCGGAGCACGGCGACGGCGGCAAGAACTGCTACCGGCAGCGTGCCCTGTCCACCCGCACGGGCTGCTGGGCCACGTGTACTGGTGGAGCGTCGCACCGTTCCATACCGTGGTTTTCGGCGGCATTGCCCGTAATATCGCGCGGGCCGCGTCGCGGCGGACGAGGTGACCCGCGACCGACTCACCGACGTCGGCATCCGCGGGCACCCCACGACCCGAACAACCATGTCGCCGCAACCTGTTCGCCTCTGCCGCCCGGAGTCACCCATGACCGCCTCCGTCGTCCTGTTCACCTCCGACCTGCGCCTGCACGACCATCCACCGCTGCGTGCGGCTCTCGACGGTGCCGAGCAGGTCGTGCCCCTCTTCGTACGGGACGACGCCATCGCCGCGTCCGGGTTCGGCGCCCCGAACCGGCTGGCGTTCCTCGCCGACTGCCTCGCCGATCTCGACCGGGGACTCCGCGAGCGCGGCGGACGCCTGGTGGTGCGCTCCGGGGACCTCGTCACCCAGGTGGGCCAGGTGGTCGCCGAGGCGGACGCCGACGAGGTGCACATGGCGGCCGGGGTGAGCATGTACGCCCAGCACCGCGAGGAGCGGCTGCGTACCACTCTGGAGGCTGCGGGTTGCCGGCTGCTCGTCCACGAGACGGTGGTCACCGCGCTCGCTCCGGGTGCCGTCACCCCGGTGTCCTCGGACCACTTCGCCGTGTTCACGCCGTACTTCCGGCACTGGTCGCAGCGGCAACTGCGGGCCGGTCTCGACGCCCCTGGGAGCGTACGGGTGCCGGAGGGTGTCGGTTCGCAGGAGATCCCCTCCCGTGAGGCTGTGTCAGGCGTGTCGGCGGGGCTGGCCAAGGGGGGCGAGACGGAGGGCCGCAGACGGCTGACGGACTGGCTGCGGGGCGGTATCGCATCGTACGAGGAGCATCACGACGACCTGCCCGGCGATGCCACGTCACGGCTGTCCCCGCATCTGCACTTCGGAACGCTCTCTCCCGTGGAACTCGTGCACCGCGCCCGCGCAGTGGGCGGCCCCGGCGCCGACGCCTTCGTACGGCAGCTCGCCTGGCGTGACTTCCACCATCAGGTGCTGGCCGCCCGCCCGGACGCGGCCACCGCGGACTACCGCACACAGCACGACACATGGCGGTCACCGGTCACGGCCCGGGAGGACGTCGACGCGTGGAAGGAGGGCCGCACCGGCTATCCCGTCGTCGACGCCGCGATGCGCCAACTGCGACACGAGGGCTGGATGCACAACCGCGGACGCCTGCTGACCGCGAGCTTCCTCACCAAGACGCTGTACGTGGACTGGCGCGTCGGAGCCCGGCACTTCCTGGAGCTGCTGGTGGACGGTGACGTGGCCGACAACCAACTCAATTGGCAGTGGATGGCGGGCACCGGCACGGACACCCGGCCCAACCGTGTCCTCAACCCCGTTGCGCAGGCCAAGCGGCACGACCCGGACGGAGCGTATGTGCGGCGCTGGGTGCCCGAACTCGCGGGCATCCCGGGAGCCGCCGTGCACGAGCCGTGGCGGCTGGCCGGTCTCGACCGTGCCGCCTGCGACTATCCCGATCCCGTCGTCGAACTGTCCGAGGGGCTGGCCCGCTTCAGGCGGGCCCGCGGTCGCGACTGAGGGGAAGCCACCGAGGTCACCGAGGGTGCAGGGCCACGTCGGCCCTGCAACCGCGGTCGTACAACGCTCAGTTCCAGACTTCCCGGTACGACGGCGCCGTACCTGTCCGCGAGCGCGGCGGCGGCGTCCCGCACGCGGCGGGCGGAGTATGCCCCCGGTGGAGGCGGACTCCCCAAGCCCTTGACGCCGGAGGGGGGTGATCCTACGGTCCCTACACCGCCACACGATCGGTCAGCCCCGAAACATTCGATGAGAGGGAGCGCTCCCACACCCCCGATCCGGCACGTCGGTTTCATGGACTGTCCGCATCGTCCCCGTCCGCGCGAAGAGCCGTGCGCCGTCCTCTCGTGTGAGGCCTTGCCAGGGCCACGTCACGAAACTTTCGCCCCCTGCGGGGCCGTAGTGGGCCGGCGGAAGACCAGGTGGTGGCGCGTGCCTGCGATGCCGAAGCAGGTGGCCACACAAGGGGAACGACGTCGAATCAGCGAGTCGCGGACGCGAAGCACACATCAGCGCACGTCCAGAGGAGGAGCAATATCGTTACACCGGAGTGTCACCGGCACCACGGGTACGGAGTTACCAAGTCGTCGAGCCGTACTGGCGACCATGAGTGCCCTGCCGGTCCTCGCGGCCGCGGCGCCAGCGGTGGCAGCGTCCCGAGCACCATCCTTGGCGACGGCCGCCGTGACGGTCGACCCGTCGGCGACCCGGCAGACGATTCGGGGGTTCGGCGGCATGAACCACCCGCTCTGGATCGGCGACCTGACGTCTGCCCAGCGAGACACGGCGTTTGGCAACGGCGAAGGACAGCTCGGATTCTCCGTGCTGCGAATCTTCGTCTCCGAGGACAGAGCGAACTGGAGCCGTGAGGTCGCTACGGCCAAGCGGGCAATCGAGCTCGGGGCCACGGTCTTCGCATCGCCGTGGAATCCCCCCGCCCAGATGGTCGAGACCTTCGTCCACGGCCAACAGACCGACGCGAAGCGGCTCCGCTACACCATGTACGGCGCCTATGCGCAGCACCTGAACGACTTCGTCGCGTTCATGCGGACCAACGGCGTGAACCTGTATGCCATCTCCGTGCAGAACGAGCCCGACTACGCCCACGACTGGACCTGGTGGACCCCGACCGAGATGACCAGGTTCCTGCGGGAGAACGCCGGGTCGATCAGTACCAAGGTCATCGCTCCGGAGTCCTTCCAGTACGTCAAGAGCTTCTCGGACCCGATCCTCAACGACCCCGGAGCCCTCGCCAACCTGGACATACTCGGGGCGCACCTCTACGGCACCTCGTTCCAGAACTTCCCCTACCCCCTCTTCAAGCAGAAGGGCGCGGGCAAGGAACTATGGATGACCGAGGTCTACTACCCCAACAGCAGTGATTCGGCCGACCTGTGGCCACAAGCGCTGGACGTGGGAGAACACGTCCACCGTGCGATGGTGGATGCCGAGTTCCAGGCGTACGTGTGGTGGTACATCAGGCGCGGCTACGGGCCGATGCGGGAGGACGGGCGGATCAGCAAGCGCGGTGCCGCCATGGCGCACTTCTCGAAGTACGTCCGCCCAGGGCACGTGCGGATCGCAGTGACCCCGAACCCGCAGCCGAACGTCTACCTCTCGGCTTACAAGGGGAGCGGTTCCCGGGTGGTCATCGTCGCCGTCAACAAGGGGACCTCTCAGGTGAGTCAGCAGTTCACCCTGCAGAACAACGCCTCGTCCGGCGTGTCCTCCTGGCTGACGGACGCAAGCAGGAACCTCGCATCCCAGAGCAGGATCACCGTGTCGAACGGCTCTTTCACCGGACAGCTACCCGCTCAGAGCCTGACGACGTTCGTGACGGGATAAGGCGCAGCCACCGTCCCCAGGGGACAGGACTGTTCCGGAGGCGCCACACACCGAGTCGGCTTCGCCCGCGAGTGATCCACGGTGTCCAGCTCTTCGGCCTGCATCACGATCTCCACGCATCATCGTCCTACCGCGGCAGACGTGCAGCTTGTCCAGCCGTCCGCGACCCGCATGCCTGGGTCTCGGCGTCCTTGCACGAACGGACGACGAAGGCACGGACGCGCGATCCCGACTCGTCGTGGAAAGCAGCTGAGGCAGGGCGGCGGGCCACACGCCGAACACCGGCCTTGACGCCGCGCGCGGGCCCACGAGATGCCCTGGCAACCGCCCCCTGGGCTCAGCCAGGACCTGGTCGTCACTCGCCCTCGCCGGCCAACGTCGGTGACGCTTCTTGCGCTCGCCACCGCAGCACTGCTGGCGCCGACCGCGTGTTCGGACGGCGGGGCACGGACACCAAGGCGGCCGACGCGATGCCGTCCGCCAACAGTCGTCCGACAGAGCGACCGGATGACCACGGACGAGCCCTTCGGCCCGGCATGTTCCTCCGCGCCGAAGGGCAGCACGGGCTCCTTTGCCGGTATGCCCAAGAACCCGGTGGCCACGGCGGCCTCGAACAACCCCGCCCTGTCCACGCCGGTCACGGCGGTGAAGAAAGCCGGTCTTGTCGACACCCTGAACAACGCGCAGAACATCACCGTGTTGGCCCCGGCCAACGACGCCTTCGCGAAATGTGCGTGGGCAGCGAGCGCCCGGCTGACCTCGGCGCCTACGACTCCGTACGCTCATCACCGCTTCGTGACCCGTCCTCGGGCAGCAGCCGCTTGAAGCCGAGCAGCGTGCGGTAGCGCTCCCGCCGGGTGAACTCCTCCAGGCGCCAGACGGCGGGCCGGCCCAACTCGGCGCAGAGATGCAGGACTTGGCCCTCCCCCACCACCACGCCCACATGCGCGCCCCAGGCGTCGTCACCGGCGTTGAAGAAGGCCAGGTCCAGTGGCCGGGAGGCGCGCACCCGCTCGGTGTGTCCTGTGTCCGCCCACAGGTCGCTCGACCGCCATGCGGGGACGTGCAGAGCGAAGTGGCGGAGTACCTCGTAGGCGAAGAGCTGACAGTTGGCCCCTTCGGTGAGGCCCGGCTTCTCGGCCACGGCCGGTGACCCCGGAAAGCGCCTGCCGACGTACGGCGTTGCCCAGAGCTCCGGGGGCAACCTCGACATCAGCGCCTCCGGGGGCCATCGCTCCCACCGCGTCTCCGGAGACGACCGTGCTGTTGTCTCCGGAGACGGCCTCGCCGTCGGCTCTTCCTCACTCGACGTCCGCACCCAGTCCCCCGTCCGCCGTGTACCGCGCCAGTTCCCACGGGTCGTGTGCGCTGAAGACGTCCACCTCGTCGCCGTGCAGCCGCACCAGTTCCCGCAGACGGGCATGGTTGCCGAGCCGCAGCGGCCTGTCCACCTCGGTGATCTGCTGGAGTATGTCCATGCCGGGGTGCCCCTGCGGGCGGTCGGGGTCGATCTCGCGGTGGAAGTAGTAGGCGTCCCCGCAGTGCAGCAGCCACCGGTCGGCGTCCTCGACGGCTATCGCGCTGTGCCCCCGGGTGTGGCCACCGAGAGGGACGAGCAGGATCTCCGCGTCCATTCCCTCCAGGGGTCGGACCGCGTCGAAGCCGAACCAGGCGTCTCCTCTGGGTTCCGGGTAGGTCACCCAGTGCGGCCGGTGGGCCCACTGGGCGGGGCGGTAGCGCAGGCGGTCCTCGGGGTGGGCCCCGGGTGCCGCCATCGCCGCGCGGTGCTCGGCCTCGCTCAGGTGGACCTTGGCCCAGGGGAAGTCGGGCAGTCCGCCGGCGTGGTCGAGGTCGAGATGGCTCAGGACGATGTGCCGGACGTCCTGCGGGCTGAAGCCCAGGCGGACGACCTGGTGCACGGCGGTCTCCTCCAGGTCGAGGACCGGTTGGGCCCGCCCGACGAATTCCGCCCCCAGGCTTTCCTCGGGCCGTGCCACATCGGCCGTACCGATACCGCTTTCGACCAGGACGAGACCGTCGCGGTCGGTCTCGACCAGGAGGCAGTGGCAGATCGCGGGAAGGCTGCCCTCCGCTGTGTCGATCGTCCGCAGGGAACCGCAGTTGAGGTGGTGGATCTTCATGGTGAATCTCCTTCACGCGCCGACAGGTGTGCCGCAGGGCGGGCGCCATATAGATAACGAACGTTCGTGAGCTAATAGCGAACGGTCGTTAGGTTAAGGTGAGTTCATGAGCCCGCGCAAGTCCGTTGCCGAAACCGCCGCCACCCGCGACCGGATCATCACCAGTGCCCTCGCCCTGGCCACCTCCGAGGGACTGGAAGGTCTCACCATCGGCCGCCTGGCGACCGACCTGGGGATGAGCAAGGCAGGAGTGATCGGCCACTTCGGCAGCAAGGAGGCGCTGCAACTCGCCGTGCTGGCGTCGGCGGTCGAACGCTTCCGGCTGCGCGTGCCCGCGCGCGCCGTCGGCGCGGAACCGGGCACCCGGCGGCTGACGCGCGCCTTCGACGAGTGGGTCGACTACATGGCCGAGGCCGAGGGCCACGGAGGCTGCTTCCTCACCTCCGTCGCGACCGAGTTCGACGGTCGCCCCGGCCCGATCCGCGATGCGGTCCTCGAAGCGCTCGCCGCCTGGTCGGCCTACGTGAGGGCGGAGCTGCGCACCGCAGTCGAGACCGGGGAACTGCCGCCCGACACCGACGTGGACCAGGTGGCCTTCGAACTCGACGGCGTGGTGTTGGCGGCCAACCAGTCCATCCAGCTCCATCGCGATCCGCGGACACCCGCGCGGGCGCGCCGCGCCATTGCCCGGCTGCTCGCCGCGTAGCAACTCGCCGCACAACCAGGGGGACGGATGGAATCGCCGGGACACGGCAGTCACGTGGAGAGCCTGGACGACAGGCTCGTATCGGCGGCGCAGGCAGGGGACGCGGACGCGGTGCGTGCGCTACTGGAAGAGGGCTCGGATCCCAACGCCGCGGGCAGGAACGGGCTGCCGGTGTTGTGCTCGGCCGTGGCGGCGTACGACACCGAGGTCGCCGAGGCCCTGGTGGAGGGCGGCGCGGACCCCGACCGAGCGCTGCCGGACGGTACGACACCGCTGCTGCGGGCCGTCGATCTCGGCTCTCCGGCGATGGTCACGACGGTCCTGGGCCCCCAGCCACTGCTTCGGCTCTCGCCGGCGGAACGGGAAGGGCTCCTCGCCGCCGCCCGGAACTGGTACGAGACGGGCGCGGCCGAGGAGTTGCGTCGCAGGACCGGAGCCTTCGGCCCAGCGGAAACGCTGCTGGTTCAGGACAACGAGAACAACCACATCGATCAGGTGTCCCTCGGCGGACTCACGGTCCGGGCGGGGCACGGCGCCGTCCTCACCGAGTTGGAGTGGGCCTTCCGCATCCTGGCCCCGGTCGAGGAACTGGTGGCCCGCGGCGTTCGCCCGCCCGACGAGAACCACGTGAACTGGTCCGCGTCCCGCTTCGTCCTCGCTCTTCGTCGCAGCAAGGAGACCTGGTCGGCCGTGGTGGCCTTCCGTCACCACCCGTTGCCGGACCACCGGCTGTTCGTGCTCTCCTACCTGCGGATCAGGCTGCTGTTCGAGAGCTCCAACCGCCACTCGTACGCGAAGGCGGAGAGTCAGCTCCTGGCCGCCTGGGCAGCCGAGGAGACGGACAGCGCCGTGCTCGCCCAGGTCCTCAGTACGTACAACACCTACGAACACCCGGACCAGGAGGCTGTCGGCCTGCGCTACGCCGACCACCCGGATCCCCGCGTACGTCGCGAGGTGCCCGACTGCTTCATCACGAACGACGCCGTCCTCACCGACGCCGCCACGACCACGCTGCTCACCCTGGCGCGTGACCCCGATGCCGCGGTGCGCTGCGCCGTGTGCGAGGCGATCGGCCCGGCCGTCGATCCCATCGCTCCCTTCTCCGAGGCCCGGCAGGCGCTGCTGGCGCTGATCCGGGACACGGACCCTGACGTACGGGCCTGCGCCGCGGCCACCCTGTCCAGGTCGGACGACCGCACGCCCGCCGTCGCCGACGCGTTCATGGCACTGCTCGACGAGGACGACCGACTGCTGCGCCTGGCGGGCGCCTACGGTCTCGCCAGGCAGGACGATCCGCGGACCGAGGAGGCGTACGAGCGTGTGGGGCCACTCGGTCCCGGCTTCGAGCACGACGACCGGGCGGACGGCCTGTGGCGCTGGAGACGGCGGAACAAGCCGGAGCAGCACTGACGACTCCCGCGGCGATCGCGCCCTGGCGCAGAGCGGCAGATCTCGCCCCTCACGCCCCCTTGGACCCGCCCACCTCTACACATAAAGAGAAAATAAGTGCAGAATATGCATAAGCGGCGCTAACCGCACAGCTCACCAGACGCGGTCAGGCCTGCAGAGATCGAAGGAGACGAGTCATGGCCAACGTCTCGCACACCAGAGGTGACATCACCAGCCACCCTGATGCCTCCGAAATGCGCGCTCGGTACGACCGCATGCTCGGTGGTCGCGATGTGGCGCTCGTGGACGGACCGGTGTTCCTTCTCGGTCTGTACTGCGCCGTATCCCCGTGGATACTCCACTACACGACAAGTCAGCCCGCCCTCGTGACCCACAACCTGATCATGGGTATTGCGATCGCGTTGCTGGCTCTCGGGTTCACCGTCACACCGGAGAGGATGTACGGCCTGAGCTGGGCGATCTGCGCGATGGGCACATGGATGATCATCTCTCCATGGGTCGTCGGCGACAGCCCGGACACCGGTGTCGCGCTCAACAGCATCATCATCGGCGCACTGGCCGTGGTGCTGGGGATGCTGTGCGCGGTCACGGCGAGGGGCAGCAACACCCGGGCGTAGCCCCGGCAGCACGGAAGGAAACCGCGGGCCGGCCTGTCACGAGCGGGCCGGCTTCGCCGTACCGGCTCAGTGGCCGGGCATGAGCCACGGCTCCTGCGGCAGCGGACTACCGGTCTCGATGAGGGACTTCAGGTTGGACAGCACCGCCGACCAGCCGGAGGCCGCGTCGCTCAGCGCCGCCTCGTCGGGCAGGTCCTCGTGGGTCACGGTGAGCCGGACGATGTCGGCGTGCGGCTGGATGTCGTAGGTGACCCGGGTGTACTTGTCCTCCTGGCCCTCGTCCTCGGGTGCGGCCCAGGTGGTCACGAGGCGAGTGGGGCGGTCGCTCTCCACTACGGTGCCGATGACGTCGGCGATGCCCGAACCGTCGGTGCGCCGGTGTTCCCACCGGGAGCCGGGCTGCCAGTCCGACACGTTGCTGTGGCCCCAGTAGGCGGCGGTGAGGTCGGCGTCGGTGAGCGCGTCCCAGACCTTCTCGGGCGTGCTCCGGATGTAGATGACGTAGACGAAGTTCGGCTTGTCGGTCATGGCTTCCTCGGCTCGTTGCCTCAGAGCGCTCAGCGCGCGCAGGCGCGGGCGCTCGAACTTGTCGATCCACCGCTCCTGGACCTCGTGGAGCGGCACCGGGTTGAGGTAGTGCAGCTTTTCGCGTCCCCGCCGCACCGTGCTGACCAGGTTGGCGGCCTCCAGGACACCCAGGTGCTGGGTCACCGACTGGCGCGTCATGTCGATGTGCTCGCACAGCTCACCGAGCGTCTGCCCGGCGTGCTCGTGCAGCCGGTCCAGCAGCCGCCTCCGGGTCTCGTCGGCCAGCGCCTTGAAGACCTGGTCCATCGCAAGGTCGTCCTCTGATCGCACACTCAAAGTTATGCAGGCATTTACTTGCATGTCAACCCTGGACGGGGGAAGCCTATGATCCGAGGCGCCGATATCCCCCGCCGCGCGGCCACAACGCAGGCTCCCGTGAAGAGTAGGTCTCCCACCGTGACCGGTTCTGTCGACAAGGCACCTTGGCTCCTCGCACGCTTCGCGCAGGCCGCGATAGGCGTGGGAGCTGTCGCGGATGTGTTCCGGGTGGTGGCTGTCAGGGATCACCGACTGCACCCCACGGACGCGTCGCTGAGCAGGTCGGGATTCGCGTCGATGGTGTTCGTGTACGTCATGACGGCGGCCGTCGTGCTGTTCCTGGTGTGGTTCAGCCGCTGCCGACGGAACGCACATGTCGCCGGCGACGGGTCCGCGGTCTGGGCCGTCGCCGCCTGGCTCATTCCCGTGGTCAACCTGTGGGTCCCGCGAGGACTCCTCCTTGATGTGCAGCGGGCAAGCAGCACCGAGGCGGCGGAGAAGGGAAGCAAGGACACCCTGGTGAACGCCTGGTGGGTCGCATGGGTTGGACACGGGCTGCTCGCGGCGGGGTCCCAGTTCAGCAAGGGAACCTCGATGCCCCTCCTCGTGGCGTCGGAAGCGTTCAACCTCGCCGCGGCGGGCCTCGTGCTGTGCGTCATCCAGCGCATCACCGCTCTGCAGAGTGCCGCGCTCCCGACCGTGTCACCTGCCGCATCCCGTACTCACGCTTGACCACGGCTGCGTCCGCGACCCCCTCGACGGCCCGGTCTCCGGGGAGATCCCGGCGAACCGGTGATGCCCCCTTGGCCGCGGCGACTCACTCGCGGGAGGATCAACCCATGGACAGCCGACCGACGTTCATCCTGCCCGACGTACTACGACTCGAAGGATTCGGCATACGGCTGCGGGAGTGGTCCGACGAGGACGTGGCGGACCTCGTCGCCTTGTACGACGATTCCGAGATCGACCGATGGACGCCGGTGGCCTCCCCTTTCGACGTCGAGGCGGCAAGGGCGTATCTCGCCGCGGCTCACGACAAGCGCGCCCAGGGGCAGTCCGTGCAACTCGCCATCACCACGGACGGCGTCCGGCCTCTGGGTGAGGTCCTGCTGTTCCGCAGCGCCTCCGACCCGAGGGACGTCGAACTGGCCTACGGCGTCGGGGCCGCACACCGAGGGCGCGGCCTGGCCTCCAACGCGGTGCGGCTCCTCGCCGGATACGCCGAGCGGACCACCGGGGCGCGTCGCACCTTGCTGCGCATCGAGGCGGGCAACGCCGCGAGCGAGGCGGTGGCCGGGGCGACCGGGTTCGTGTTGACGGACGACGAGCCGGTCATCCGTATCTCGAAGGGGCGGGAGGTCGTCCTGCGGACCTGGAGCCGGGGCCCGTCGATTCGTTGATCAACTGATCGCCACGGCGCAGGCGCCGGCACCGTCCTTGTCCGGGGAGGGAACCGACATGCCGGAAATTGATCGGCGTGGAGCTGAATATCAGCGCAAGCCGACACGTGACAATGGGTATGGAACCCCCACTCTCCGTCTCTCGGCCGCCGAAGCGGCTGCCCTCGGCGCCGCCCCGATTATCCGTATCCGATACGCCGACCGCTCCCTCGCGGTTGGCGTGGCTGGATGCCCTGCGCGGCATCGCGGCACTCGTCGTGGCCTTTGACCACTCGTCGTACACCTTCATGGCGGAGTTCCGGCGGGAGCTGATGCCTCAGTTCAACACCAGTCGGTACGCCATCATGGTGTTCTTCCTGGTCAGCGGCTACATCATCCCTGCGTCGCTCGAACGCCGGGGCCGCATCCGGACCTTCTGGATCGGACGGATCTTCCGCATCTACCCGCTCTGCGCGGCTGCCGTCACCGCGGTCCTCGCACTTCACCTGGCGGGCGTCGCCCAGATCCGCGACGACTTCGGCCGCCAGAGCGCAGCCACCGTGGTCCTCGCCCACGTCACCCTGCTCCAAGAGGTGCTCGGGACGCGCGATCTCCTTCTCGTGCTGTGGACGCTCTCCTACGAGATGGCCTTCTACCTGCTGGTCGTTGCGCTCTTCACGGTCCGCCTGCACCAGCGGTCGGCGGCCGTCGCCGTCACGTTGGGCGTGTTCGCCGCCGTGAGCGGCACGGCAGGGGGCATGGTCGCGTCCTCCGCCCTCTCCGGCGCGATCGGTACCGGTCCGCTGATCGTGTTCGCCTCGATCATCCTGGTGGTCGCCATCTGCTGCGCAAGCTCAGGCTCGCCCGCGCTGCGCGTGTTCGGGGGCGTACTGGGCGGCGTGCTTGCGCTCGTTCTCGTGCTTTTCAATGGCACCGTCCCCATGTGGGAGGGTCTGGTGATCCTCGCCGTGATGTTCCTGGGCACCGTCGTCTACCGGGCCGACACGGGCCGGAGCAGCTGGTGGTGTGCGGCGTCGACAGCCGCCGTGGTGGTCTCCTGCGCCGTGGGGAGTGCGTACGCGCACAGTCGCGGCACCGAGTACACGCGACGCGGCTGGATCGTGGCCTTCCTGCTGGCCGTGCTCACCTTCGGTGCCGGCCTGGCGTGGCGTCACCGGCGGATACCGCGTTGGCTGACCGGGCTGGGAACGATCAGCTACTCGGTGTATCTGGTGCATCCGGTGCTGCTCGCCGTGATCGACGGCCTGTTCGGCCGTTGGCGCCGAGACGAGGTTGTGCTCGAAGTGGCGTTCTTCGCCGTGCTGTTGCCACTGTGCGTGCTGACCCACCGTTGTATCGAAGCGCCAAGTCAGGCACTTGGCCGCAAGCTGGCACGCCACGTGGACCCTCCTGTGAAGGGCACCCATGACGAGCGGTGCGCCCAGGCGCCGCCCGCCTCCTCCTGACAGTCCCGTCCAGGTCAGCCGCCCGCGGCGCCAAGCTTCGCGGAAGTGCGCTGCTGAGCCGACCGGTTGACGCCACGTCAGGTCATCCCGTCCGAAACTGCACATCCGCTCCCCCCAAGGCCGGAAGCCGGCCACGGATCTGTGCCAGAGGTGTTGACCCGCCTGTGAAAACGTTTTAACTTCCCTTCACTCCCTACCCGCAGCCGAGGAGGCTCCGTGGCAGCGTTGCTGCGCGAGCGCCCTGGAAAATCGACGGTGAGCCCCTCATCCCGTCACCCGACAGGCGCTCCAATGAAGCGAAAAGGTTTTCACAAACACCGGAGCAGGACGCTGTCCCTGCTGATGGCGCCCGCTCTCGCGTACTTCCTGGTGTTCCACTACGGAGCGCTCGCCGGCAACGTCATCGCCTTCAAGGACTACGTCCCCTTCGACGGCATCTGGGGCAGCCCCTGGGTCGGCCTCGACAACTTCCAACGGATGTTCCAGGACGCCGAGTTCTGGGACGCGGTGCTCAACACCCTCTGGATCGCCTTCCTCCAGATCGTGTTCTACTTCCCGGTCCCGCTCGCGCTCGCCATGCTGCTGCACAGCCTGACCTGGAGCTCGGTGAGCCGCTTCGTGCAGTCGGTGGCGTATCTGCCGCACTTCATCTCATGGGTGATCGTGGTCGCGCTGTTCCAGCAGGTCCTGGGTGACACGGGCATGGTGAACAGCTATCTCGGCGACGCGGGTCTGCACACCGTCGACATCATCGGCAACCCGGACGCCTTCAAACCGCTCGTCGTCGCGCAGGTGATCTGGAAGGACGCCGGCTGGGGCACGATCATCTTCCTCGCCGCGCTCTCCCAGGTCGACGAGCAGCAGTACGAGGCCGCCGCGATCGACGGGGCCGGTCCCTGGCGGCGCTTCTGGCACATCACTCTGCCCGCCATCCGTCCGGTGGTCGTGCTGCTGCTCATCATGCGGCTCGGTGACATCCTCTCCGTCGGCTTCGAGCAGATGCTGCTCCAGCGCGACGCGGTCGGCCCGCAGGCCGCCGAGATCATCGACACCTTCGTCTACTACCAGGGCATCGTCGGCGGTGACTACGGATTCGCCGCGGCAGCGGGCCTGTTCAAAGGCCTGGTCGGCGCGCTCCTCGTGTACGCGGCCAACAAGGTCGCCCACCGCCTCGGCGAACAGGGGGTCTACAAGTGAGCGCTCATGCCCGGCCCGGCTGGATGGAGAAGCCGCGGCCCGCCACCCAGGCCGCCAAGGCGGTGGCCCTCACTGTGGTCGTTCTGCTGGTCTGCGTGCCGTTCCTGGTGATCCTGTCGACCTCGCTCGCCTCGCAGCGCGAGGTGGTGGCCAACGGCGGCTGGGTGCTGTGGCCCAAGGACCCGACCCTGAAGGCGTACCGGGACATCCTCGACGGCGGGATCGTCACCCACGCTCTCGGCGTCAGCGCGGGTGTCACGATCGTCGGCACGCTGCTCAGCCTCGTCTGCACCGTGACACTCGCCTACGCCCTGTCCCGCCCCGGGGTCTTCGGCGGCAAGCCGGTGCTCCTGCTGGTGCTGTTCACCTTCCTCTTCCCGCCCGGCATGATCCCGAGCTTCCTGGTGGTCAAGGAACTCGGACTGCTCGACAGCTACGCCTCACTGGTCCTGCCCGTACTGGTCAACGTCTTCAACCTGGTTGTTCTGCGGGGCTTCTTCCAGGGGATCCCCGAGGAGCTGTACGAGGCGGCGCGGCTGGACGGTGCCGGGGACTGGCGTGTGCTGTGGACGATCGTGATCCCCCTGTCGAAGGCGGCGCTCGCGGTCGTCGGCCTCTTCTACGCGGTGGCGTACTGGAACTCCTGGTTCTATGCCTCGCTGTACCTGGAGAGCGACCACTGGCCGCTCCAACAGGTGCTGCGCACCTACGTGGTGGCCGGCTCCGGGCTCACGGACACCACCACCGGCGAAGCCGCGGTCAACGCGCCGCAGACCATCCAGATGGCCGTCCTCGTGATCGCCACCGTGCCGATCCTGCTGGTCTACCCCTTCCTGCAGAAGTACTTCACCAAGGGCGTGCTCACCGGCGCCATCAAGAGCTGACGCCACATCAAACCTCTGGTCCTGCCCCCAAGAGCCGCATCCAGAAAGGTCATTCGCCCATGCCCAGAATGTCCCGACGCACCCTGCTGCGTTCCATGGCCGCGGGCGGCGCCGCAGTTTCCGTCCCCGGTCTGCTGACCGCCTGCTCCACCGGATCCGACGACGGCGACGTCTCCAACGCGGGCAAGAAGCTGGCCCCGTGGCCCGCCTACGCCGCTGCCACCGGACCCAAGCCCGACCTCGCCCCCACCGACGCCGGCGTCCAGCCCGGCTACACCTCCTACCCCGCCGACCTGACCACCTCGGTCGCCCGCACCCCGGGAGACGGCTCCACGGTCAAGGTCATGGCCGTCACCTTCGGCGTACCCCCGACGGGAAGGGCGCAGAACCAGTACTGGCGGGCCGTCGAGAAGGCCCTGGGCGTCAAGATCGAGTTCACCGTCATCTCGCAGGCCGACTACCAGAAGAAGATGGCCACGGTGATGGCCGGTGACGCCGACGACCTGCCCGACATCATCAACATCTTCTCAGGCTTCGTCCTGCCCCGCGAGGCGCAGTTCGTGCAGAAGCGGGCCGAGGACCTGACCCCGTTCCTGTCCGGCGCGTCCGTCAAGGACTACCCCAACCTGGCGGGCATCCCCACCCACGCCTGGCGCGACATGGGCCGCGTCGGCGGCAAGATCTACGGCATCCCGCTCGAACGGCCCTTGCCCGGCTCCACCCTGTGGGTCAACCAGGGCATGTTCACCGGCGCGGGCATGAAGGAGGGCTGGACCTCGGCGGACTTCGCCGCCGTCGCCAAGAAGGCCACGCACGGGAAGACATACGCGCTGGGCGCCGCGACCGGCTCGCTGTTCGGCAACGCCGTCCACTCGGCGGCCCACAACGCGCCGCAGGGCTGGTCGGTCGACGCCAAGGGCGTCTTCCACTCCGGCTTCGAGGACGAACGCTTCAAGGCGTCCGTCGTCTACCAGGCGCAGCTGCGCAAGAACGGCTCCTACCACCCCGACGCCACCTCGCTGTCGTCGGCCGACCTGAGCACGCTGTTCCTCAACGGGACGGCCGGCTCCATGCAGAACGGCTTCGGCGCGTACCAGGCGCTGTACCCCGACTCCGAGGGTCTGCTGACGCCGGCGCCCGCGCTGCCGTACGGCGTGGACGGGACGGCCGGCGGTGTCGTCGCCGCCCGCCGCTCCTTCGGCTACACCGTGCTGAAGAAGGCGAAGAAGGAGCGCGTCGAACTCCTGCTGCGCATCCTCGACTACCTGGCCGCTCCGTTCGGCACGAAGGAGTGGGAACTCACGCACTACGGCCTGGAGGGCCCCCACTTCACCCGGGGCAAGGACGGCGCACCGCAGCCCACCAAGCTCGGCGAGGTCGAGAACATCACCAACCTGCCTTTCAAATACCTCGCCGAGGGACCGCAGGTGCTGTTCGTTCCGGAGCGGCCCGAGGCGGTCCGCGCCCTGCACGCCTGGCAGCAGAAGGTGGTTCCGGTCGCCATCCGCAACGCTTCGTACGGGCTGCAGTCCCGCACCAACACCGCGCAGGGCACCACTCTCAAGGCCCTGATGGAGGACACGATCACCGCCGTGATCGCCGGACGCAGCCCGCTGTCCGAATACGACGCCGCCGTCAAGAAATGGCGTTCGCGCGGCGGCGACAGAATGGCCCAGGAATACGCCAAGGAGTACGCCGCCAACGCGTGAGGCGGCACCGGCGGACAGATCACGGCGAACAGGAACGGGGAACGACATGGCGACAAAGGGACGGGTCACGATCCGCGAGGTGGCGGAGCGGGCGGGCGTGTCCGTGGCCACGGTCTCGCGCGTGCTCAGCGGCAACTACCCGGTCCCCCCTGCCACCCGCACCAGGGTGCTGCGGGCGGCACAGGCGCTCGACTACGTCGCCAACGCCCACGCCCGTGCCCTGGTCGGCGGCGGTCGCAAGATGGTCGCCGTCGTCCTGCGGCAGGTCACCAGCCCCTTCTACGCCCAGGTCGCCGAGGGCGTGGAGGCGGAGGCGGCCGAACGCGGCTGGCTCTGCCTGGTCGGCGCCACCGGCGGGGATCCGCAACGGGAGCTGGAGTTCGTCCAGTTGATGCGGGAGGAGGGAGCGCGCCTGGTGATCCTGGTGGGCGGTGTCGTCGAGGACGACGCCTACCGGGAGCGGGTCGCGCACTACGCGCAGGCCCTCGACGCCGCCGGGGCCCGCCTTGTGCTGTGCGGGCGGCCCGCGCCGGACGCCGACATCCCCGCGCTGGTCGTCGAGTTCGACAACGAGGCCGGGGCCCGCGCCGTCACCGGCCACCTGCTGTCGGCGGGACACCGCAGGATCGTCTTCCTCGGCGGCCTGCCCGGCAACACCACCCTGGACGCCCGCGTCGCCGGCTACCGCGCCGCACTCGCCGAACACGGCCTGCCGGCCGAGGCCGGGCACGTCGTCGACTGCGGCCTCGGTCGCGGCGCCGGGCACCGGGCGATGGCCGAACTGCTCAAGGACAAACGGGAGTTCACCGCCGTGGTCGCCGGTGACGACATGGTCGCCGCCGGCGCCATCCGCGCCATCAGCGAGTCCGGCCTGCGGGTTCCGGACGACATCTCGATCGTCGGATACAACGACATCCCGCTCGCGGAGGACTTCAACCCGCCCCTCACCACGGTCCGCACACCGTCCCAGGAACTGGGCCGGGCCGCCGTTCGCCTCGCCCTGCGCGACCCCGAACAGGCGGCGGGTGCCCACCACTTGCTCGGCACCCACATCGTCGTACGCGACAGCGTCGCCGCACCCCCGCCGGGGCGCGGCCTGTGACAGACGGAGGACCCACCCCCGCATGACCGCGCCGCACCTCTCGGCCGACGCCGGCCGCCTGCCGCCCTCCGACCCCGCACTTTCCCCGCTCACCGGCTGGACCCGCCTCCACTGGGAGGCGACGGCCGACCGCCTCCTGGACGGCCTTCTGCCGTACGCCTCACCGGAGTTGGCCCAGTACCGGCTGCCCGGCCCGGCCAGCCACTCCGGCCCGTGGTCGGACGGCCTGGAGGGCTACGCCCGCTCCTTCCTGCTCGCCGCCTTCCGTATCGCCGGCTCCGGCGGGCAGGTCGGCCCCGCCCTGATCGAGCGGTACGCGGCCGGGCTCGCCGCCGGCACCGATCCGTACGGCGCCGAGTGCTGGCCGCCCATCCGCGACCGGGCCCAGCCGATGGTCGAGGCCGCGTCCGTCGCGATCGCCCTGCACGAGACGCGGCCGTGGCTCTGGGACCGGCTCGACGACGGCCTACGGCAGCGGGTCGCCGCCTGGCTCGGCGGGTTCGTCGGCGCGCGGGTCAACGACTCCAACTGGCGGCTGTTCCAGGTCATCACGGAGGAGTTCCTCGCCTCCGTCGGCGCCCCGCACAGCCGTGCCGAGATCGACGCGGGGCTCGGGCGCCTGGAGGACTGGTACCGGGGCGGCGGCTGGTACACCGACGGCGACGGGCGGAAGTTCGACTACTACAACGCCTGGGCGCTGCACCTGTATCCGGTCCTGTGGGCACGCATCGCAGGGCCGCGCGCCGACCCCGGCGCAGTGGCCCGGCACCGCGAGCGGCTGCGTGAGTTCCTCGCCGTGCACCAGTACTTCTTCGGCTCCGACGGCGCGCCCGTGCACCAGGGCCGGTCTCTCACCTACCGTTTCGCCACCGCCGCACCACTGTGGGCCGGCGCCCTCGCCGACGCCACGCCCCTTCCGCCGGGCCTCACCCGCCGGCTGGCCTCCGGCGCCCTGAAGCACTTCGCCGAGCGCGGAGTCCCTGACGAGCAGGGCCTGTTGAGCCTGGGGTGGTACCGGCCCTTCCGCCCGGTCACCCAGCGCTACTCGGGTCCCGCCTCCCCGTACTGGGCGAGCAAGGCGTTCCTCGGACTGCTGCTGCCCGCCGACCATCCGGTGTGGACGGCTCCCGAGGAGGCGGGTCCCGTCGAGACGGCGGACCGCCAGGTGGCCCTGCCCGCTCCCGGCTGGCTGCTGCACTCCACGTCCGCCGACGGGATCGTACGGCTGGTCAATCACGGCAGCGACCGGCTGCCGCCGGACCCGGCCGAGTCCGAGGACAACGCGCATTACACGCGGTTCGCCTACTCCAGCGCCACCGCCCCGCAGACGCCGCCCGCCGAGGAGCCGCCCGGCCCGGACAACCATCTCGCGCTGCTGGGCACCTCGGGTGCCTCCCGTCGCGGGCGCATCCATCCGCTGTACGCCGACGGCCGCCAGGCGGCGTCGTGGCACGCGCCGCTGGGGCCAAAGGGGGAGACGCCTTCGCGCATCACCACAATGAGCGTGGTCCACGGCGCGTGGGAGGTGCGCGTGCACCAGGTCGAGGCGCCGGCCGGCACCACGGTGCGCGAAGGCGGCTGGGCCGTGGCCTGCGACACCG
>NZ_JBEXDZ010000146.1:0-23945 GCF_040606085.1 Streptomyces sp. NPDC005485
CGGCCCCCGCCCCGGGGGGGGGTGGTGGCCGGCGGGGGGGGGGGGCCGGGACCCCCGGGGGGCGACCCCCCCCCCCCCCCCCGGGGCCCGCCCGTTTTCCGGCGGAACTCCAGAACAATTCAAGGCGCCCACGACGGCCGTCCACCGCCCCGCCTTCTAGGGGGAGATAGGGGTGTGAGCGCCGCGGCGCCTCCCCTACCGTGGCTGTCGGGGTTTTCGGACCCTCCCTCTTTTTTTCCTTTTCACGGACCGGTCCGCAAAACCGCGGCGGGCACGCAGCCGCCTCGGTGGGAGGCAGGCCACGCCGGGCCGAGATCGGAAATACTCCCGCTGAATTCAATGGCCGGGCAGGGGCGGATAGGGGTGGGGGAGAAGTGCGCCGCCGCTTTAGAGTCACAAGTCCCGGTCCGCTACCGGGCATTTTCCGATTCATGTTTTTCCGCGATATCGCAACAGGGTGTGGAGTATGCAGATGAGCGGGTACGGAAGCTTTGTCTCGGACCTTGAGCGTGCCCGACTCGAGTCGCTTCCCCCCGGGGAGCAACTCCGCCTCCTGCTCGACCTGGTGAGCTCCCGCGCCGCGGAGATCCTGCGGCAGCTGACGCCCGGGTCGCAGCAGGAGCAGCCGCGGCCGCTGGTGGCCGAGCGGCCCTTTCGCGAGCAGGGCCTGGACTCCCTCGCCCTGGTCGCGCTGCAGCAGCGGCTGAACAAGGCGACCGGGCTGTCCCTGCCGCCCACCGTCGGCTTCGACCACCCCACCCCGGCAGCACTCGCCGAGCACCTGCGCACCGAGGTGCTCGGGCTGTCCGCCGCCGTGCCCGCAGCCCAGCCCGCCGTACGGCGCGCCGATACGGACGAGCCGATCGCCGTCGTCGCCATCGGCTGCCGCTACCCCGGGGGAGTGCGCTCCGCCGAGCAGCTGTGGCAGCTGGTCGCCGAGAGCCGGCACGCCCTGGAGCCGTTTCCCACCGACCGCGGCTGGGACCTGGAAGCGCTCTACCACCCCGACCCCGAGACGCCCGGCACCACCTACGTCAAGCATGGCGGATTCCTGCCGGACGCCGGGCACTTCGACGCGGAGTTCTTCGGGATCTCCCCGCGCGAGGCCCTCGCCATGGACCCCCAGCAGCGCCTGGTCCTGGAGACGGTGTGGGAGGCACTGGAGCGCACCGGCACCGACCCCGACACCCTGCGCGGCACCCGTACGGCCGTCTTCATCGGCGCCGAGCCGCAGGAGTACGGCACCCGGCTGCACGAGGCACCCGACGGGCTCGACGGCTACCTGCTGACCGGCAACGCGCCCAGCGTCATCTCCGGCCGCGTCGCCTACACCCTGGACCTGGACGGCCCCACCCTCACCGTCGACACCGCCTGCTCCTCCTCGCTGGTCGCCCTGCACCTGGCCGTGCAGTCCCTGCGGGCCGGCGAGTCCACCCTCGCCCTGGCCGGCGGGGTCGCCGTCATCGGCAGCCCGGGTGTCTTCACCTCCTTCAGCCGGCAGCGCGGCCTGGCCCCCGACGGCCTGTGCAAGCCCTTCGCGGCCGCCGCCGACGGCACCGGATTCTCCGAGGGCGTCGGCGTGCTGGTCCTGGAACGCCTCAGCGACGCCCGCCGAAACGGCCACCCCGTCCTGGCCCTGGTGAAGGGCTCCGCCGTCAACCAGGACGGCGCCAGCAACGGCATCACCGCACCCAGCGGCCCCGCCCAGCAGCGGGTGGTGCGCGCCGCCCTCGCCGACGCCGGACTCAACGGCGCGGATGTCGACCTGGTCGAGGCACACGGCACGGGCACCACGTTGGGCGACCCGATCGAGGCGCACGCCCTCATCGCCGCCTACGGCCCCGGCCGTCCCGACGGCCGGCCGCTGCGGCTGGGCTCGGTGAAGTCGAACATCGGCCACACCCAGGCCGCCGCCGGCGCCGCCGGCGTCATCAAGGTGATCATGGCGATGCGGGCCGGAGTGCTGCCGCGCACCCTGCACGTCGACGCCCCCTCACCCAACGTGGACTGGTCGGCCGGCACGGTGGAACTCCTCACCCAGGAGCTGCCCTGGCAGCCCGGCCCCACCCCCCGCCGCGCGGGCGTCTCCTCCTTCGGCGTCAGCGGCACCAACGCCCACGTCATCATCGAGGAAGCACCCCAGCAGCCCGCCCCCGACACCACCCCCGCACCCGCCGCCGCGCCCGTCACCGCACCCGACGCCGCCTCGGCGTCCGCCGCACCTGTTCCTGTGCCCGTCGCGTTCTCCGCACGCGGTGACGGCGCGCTGCGCGCCCAGGCCGGCCGGCTGCTGGAACTGCTGGAGCAACAGCCCGACACCTCGCCCGGCGCGCTCGGCCGCGCCCTGGCCACCACCCGGGCCGTGCACCGCCACCGGGCCGTGGTTGTTGCCGCGGACCGCGAGGAACTGCTGCGTGCGCTGCGCGCCGCCGCCGAGAACAGCACCGACCGGGCGCTGACCCGGGGCACCGCCCACGGCGGACGGCTGGCCTTCCTGTTCACCGGCCAGGGCAGCCAGTTCGCCGAAATGGGCCGCGAACTCTACGCCGCCTACCCGGTGTTCGCGAAGGCCCTGGACGCCGCGATCGGCCGCCTCGACCTCCAGCTCGAACGCTCCCTGTGGGACGTGCTGTTCGCCCCGCCCGGCTCGGCGGACGCCGCCCTGCTCGACCAGACGATGTACGCGCAAAGCGCCCTGTTCGCCCTCGAGGTCGCCCTCTTCAGGCTGCTGGAGTCCTGGGGCCTGCACCCCCACTACCTGGCCGGTCACTCCCTGGGCGAACTGAGCGCCGCGCACGCCGCCGGCGTCCTGGACCTGGACGACGCCGCCATCCTGGTGGCCGCCCGCGGCCGGCTGATGCAGGCGCTGCCCGCCGACGGCGCCATGGCCGCCCTGCAGGCTACCGAGGAGGAGGCCCGCGCCCACCTCGGCGACCGCGTCAGCATCGCCGCCGTCAACGGCCCCGACGCGGTGGTCGTCTCCGGCGAAACCAGCGAAGTGCTGCGCATCCAGGCGCACTTCGAGGCGATCGGCCGCAAGACCAAG
This sequence comes from Streptomyces sp. NPDC005485, assembly GCF_040606085.1. Taxonomy (NCBI): domain Bacteria; kingdom Bacillati; phylum Actinomycetota; class Actinomycetes; order Kitasatosporales; family Streptomycetaceae; genus Streptomyces; species Streptomyces sp. NPDC005485. The sequence continues at coordinate 3,047 of NZ_JBEXDZ010000146.1, forward strand.
CGGCTGCGGGTCAGCCACGCCTTCCACTCGCCGCTGATGGAACCGATGCTCGCCGAGTTCGCCCGCATCACCAGCGTCCTGGACTTCAAGCCCCCGACGATCCCGGTGGTCTCCAACGTCACCGGCCGCATCGCCACCGCCGCCGAACTGACCTCCCCCCACTACTGGGTCCGCCACGTGCGTGAAGCGGTCCGCTTCGCCGACGGCACCCGCGCCCTGCGCGCCGCCGGCGTCACCACCTTCCTGGAGATCGGCCCGGACGCGGTGCTGTCCGCGATGGCCCGCGCCGCCCTCGCCGACGACCCCAACGCCGGCGAGAACAGCGACGCCGGCGACGAGGGCGTGGTCTTCGCCGCCGCGCAACGCCGCGGCCGCGAGGGCCGCCGCGAACTGCTCACCGCCCTCGCCACCGTCCACACCCGCGGCGCCGGCGTCGACTTCGCCGCCCTGCACCCCGCCGACCTGCCCCCCCTCGACCTGCCCACCTACCCCTTCCAGGGCCGCCGCTACTGGCTGCAGGCCCCGGCCGGCGCAGGCGACGCGGCAGCACACGGCCAGATCGCCCTGACCCACCCGCTGCTCGGCGCGGCCGTCCCGCTGGCCGACCACAGCGGCGAGATCCTGCTCACCGGCCGGCTGTCCCCGCACACCCAGCCGTGGCTGGCCGACCACCGCATCTCCGGCGTGCTGCTGCTGCCCGGCACCGCCTTCGTGGAACTCGCCGTCCAGGCCGGCAACCAGGCCGGCTGCGCCCACCTCGACGAACTGAACCTGCTCACCCCGCTGGCCCTGCCGCAAGGCGGCGCGGTCATCCTGCAGGCCGTGCTGCGCGCCCCCGACGCCGAGGGCCGCCGCGACCTCACCTTCCACTCCCGCCCCGAGTCCGCCCCCGACGACGCCCCCTGGACCCAGCACGCCACCGCCGTCCTCAGCCCCGACCCGGCCCCCGCCCCCGCCCCCCTGCCCGGCCAGGGCCAGTGGCCGCCGCCCGGCGCCCGGCCCGTCGACCTGAGCGGCCTCTACGAGCGGATGGCCGACCAGGGCTACGGCTACGGCCCCACCTTCCAGGGCCTGCGCGCGGTGTGGCGGGCCGACGGCGAGGCCTACGCCGAAGTGGCCCTGCCCGCCGACCACACCGCCGACGCCGCCGCGTTCGCCCTGCACCCGGCGCTGCTCGACGCCGTCCTGCAATCCACCGACCTGGCCACCGACCAGCCGCCCTCCACCCAGACCCGGCTGCCGTTCGCCTGGAACGGGGTGACGCTGTACTCCACCGGCGCCACCACCCTGCGCGTACGCATCGTGCCCCAGGGCCCCGACGCCGCCGCCCTGAGCCTGTACGACACCACCGGCGCCCCCGTCGCCCAGGTCGACGGCTTCCTGGTACGCCCGGTGGCCCCGGACACGCTGCGCGCCGCCCGCCCGCTGCCCCTGCGCCTGGACTGGCACCCCGTACAAACCCCCCACCCCACCACCGCCCCCGCCCAGCCCCCGGCCGTCCACACCGTCACCGCACCGGCCGGCACCGACGTGCCCGCCGCAGTGCGCGCCACCACCGCCGCCGCCCTGGCCCGCATCACCGCACACCTGGCCGACCCGGACAGCGACTCCACCCTCCTGGTCCTCACCCACGGCGCGATCGCCGCCGCCCCCGGCGACACCGGCGACCCGGTGCAGGCCCCGGTGTGGGGCCTGGTGCGCGCCGCGCAGGCCGAGCACCCCGGCCGCTTCGTCCTCCTCGACCTCGACACCGACACGGCCGCGCCGGCCGACCTCGCCTTCACCGCCGCCGGCGGCGAAGGCGAACTCGCCCTGCGCGCGGGCCGCTTCCTCGCCCCCCGCCTGGTCGCCGGCGAACCGGCCGAACCGGCCGAACCGGTCTGGGACTCCACCGGTTCGGTGCTGGTCACCGGCGGCACCGGCGGCCTGGGCGCCCTGGTGGCCCGCCACCTGGTGAGCGAACACGGCGTACGCCACCTCATCCTGACAAGCCGCCGCGGCCCCGACGCGCCCGGCGCCGGGCAGCTGCACGAGGAACTGACCGCACTCGGCGCCGAAGTCACCCTCGCCGCCTGCGATGTGGCCGACCGTCAGGCACTGGCCGCACTGATCGCCGCCGTCCCGGACCGGCACCCGCTGACCGGCGTCATCCACACCGCCGGCGTCACCGACGACGGCCTGCTCACCTCACTCACCCCCCAGCGGTTCGACACCGTCCTGGCCCCCAAGGCCGACGCCGCCTGGCACCTGCACGAACTCACCGCCGACCTCGGCCTGAAAGCCTTCGTGCTCTTCTCCTCCACCGCCGGCTACCTCGACGGCGCCGGACAGGCCAACTACGCCGCCGCCAACGTCTTCCTCGACGCCCTCGCCCACCACCGCCGCACCCAGGGCCTTGCCGCCACCTCGCTGGCCTGGGGCCTGTGGACCGGCGACCGGGGCATGGGCGCCCACCTCGACGCCGCCGCCCTGCAGCGCATCGCCCGCCTGGGCCTGGAACCCCTCGGCCCCGACGAGAACCTCGCCCTGCTCGACGCCGCCCTCACCGTGGACCGGGCCGTGCAGATACCCATCCGCGTCGACCGGCACGCCCTGCAAACCCGCACCGACGGCATCCCACCGCTGCTGACCGCCCTGGCCCCCACCCCGCTGCGCCGCACCGCCGCAGCCGGCCGGCCCACCGCGGCCCTCACCGAGGGCCTCGCCCACAGCCTCGCCGCCCTGCCCGACGCCGAACGCACCCAGGCCCTGCTCGACCTGGTCCGCACCCAGATCGCCGCCGTCCTCGGCCACGACGGCGCCGCCGCCGTCGAGCCCGGCCGCGCCTTCAGCGAGACCGGCTTCGACTCCCTGGCCGCCGTGGAACTGCGCAACCAGCTCAAGGCCGCCACCGGACTGCGCCTGCCCGCCACCCTGATCTTCGACTACCCCAACCCCAAAGCACTCGCCGCCTACCTCGCCTCCCGCCTCACCGGCGACACCACCACCCCGGCCCGCACCCCGGCCACCGCCCCCACACCCGCCCTCGACGACGAACCCATCGCGATCGTCGCCATGAGCTGCCGCTACCCGCACGGCGTCCAAAGCCCCGAAGACCTGTGGCAACTGGTCGCCGAGGGCCGCGACGCCGTCACCGCCTGGCCCACCGACCGCGGCTGGGACCAGAGCCTGTACGACCCCGAGCCCGGCATCTCAGGAAAAAGCTCCAGCAACGAGGGCGGATTCCTGCACGCCGCCGCCGACTTCGACCCGGAACTGTTCGGCGTCAGCCCGCGCGAAGCCCTCGGCATGGACCCCCAGCAGCGACTGCTGCTCGAAATCACCTGGGAAGCCTTCGAACGCGCCGGCATCAACCCGCGCTCCGTACGCGGCAGCGACACCGGCGTCTTCGCCGGCGTGATGTACCACGACTGGGCCACCCGCCTGCACGAGGTGCCCGAGGAAGTCGCCGGCTACATCGGCAACGGCAGCCTGGCCAGCGTCGTCTCCGGCCGCCTGTCCTACGTGTTCGGCCTGGAAGGCCCCGCCGTCACCGTCGACACCGCCTGCTCCTCCTCACTGGTCGCCCTGCACTGGGCCATCCAGGCACTGCGCCGCTCCGAGTGCTCCCTCGCCCTGGCAGGCGGCGTCACCGTGATGGCGACACCGGACACCTTCCTCGACATGAGCCGCCAGCGCGGCCTGGCCTCCGACGGCCGCTGCAAGTCCTTCGCCGCCGCCGCCGACGGCACCGGCTGGGGCGAAGGCGCCGGCATGCTGCTGCTGGAACGCCTCTCCGACGCCCGCGCCCACGGCCACCCCGTCCTCGCCGTCATCAAGGGCACCGCCGTCAACCAGGACGGCGCCAGCAACGGCCTCACCGCCCCCAACGGCCCCTCCCAGGAACGGGTCATCACCCAGGCCCTGGCCGCCGCCGGACTGAGCGCCGCCGACGTCGACGCCGTCGAGGCCCACGGCACCGGCACCACCCTCGGCGACCCCATCGAAGCCCAGGCCCTGCTCAACACCTACGGCCAACACCGCCCCGACAACGGCACCCCGCTGCGACTGGGCTCCATCAAGTCCAACCTCGGCCACACCCAGGCCGCCGCAGGCGTCGCCGGCATCATCAAGATGGTCGAGGCCATCCACCACGGCGTCCTGCCCAAGACCCTGCACGTCGACGCACCCACCGCCAAGGTCGACTGGACCGACGGCGCGGTACAACTGCTCACCGAGGCCCAGCCCTGGCCCGCCACCCCAGACCGCCCGCGCCGCGCCGGCATCTCCTCCTTCGGCATCAGCGGCACCAACGCCCACGTCATCATCGAAGAACCCGCCGAACAACCCGCCCCCCAACCCGCCCCCCTCACCGCGCCCGTCCTCGCCTGGCCGGTATCCGGCAAGACCCCCCAGGCCGTCCGCGCCCAGGCCCAGCGGCTGCGCTCCCACCTCGACACCCTGCCCGACCACGACCTCGCCGCCGCAGGCCTCGCCCTGGCGACCACCCGCGCCGGCCTCGACCACACCGCCACCGCCACCGCCACCGACCGCACCGACCTCGCCCAGGCCCTGGAATCCATCACCACCGGCCACTCCATCACCGAGGCCACCACCGGAAAACTCGCCTTCCTGTTCACCGGTCAGGGCGCGCAGCGCATCGGGATGGGCCGTGAACTGCACGCCGCCTACCCGGTGTTCGCCGAGGCCTTCGATGCCGTGCTGGCTGAGATCGATGTGCCGCTGCGCGAGGTGATGTGGGGTGAGGATGCCGGGCGGCTGAGCCGTACGGAGTTCACGCAGCCGGCGTTGTTCGCGCTGGAGGTGGCGCTGTACCGGCTCCTCGAATCGTGGGGCGTCAGGCCCGACTACCTGGCCGGGCACTCGATTGGCGAGTTCGCGGCCGCGCATGTGTCCGGGGTGCTGTCCCTGGCGGATGCGGCGAAACTTGTCGTGGCGCGGGGCCGGTTGATGCAGGCCCTCCCGGAGGGCGGCGCGATGGTCGCCCTGCAGGCCACCGAGGACGAGGTGCGTCCGCTGCTGGCCGACGGCGTGGGCATTGCCGCGGTCAACGGGCCCACCGCGGTGGTCGTCTCCGGTGTGGAGGCGGAGGCGCTGCGGATCAAGGCGCACTTCGAGGCGGAGGGTCGTAAGACCACCCGTCTGAAGGTGTCCCATGCCTTCCACTCCCCGCTGATGGAGCCGATGCTCGCCGACTTCCGTGCCGTCGCACAGGAATTGACGTATGGCGAGCCCTCCCTTCCGATCGTCTCCACCCTCACCGGCGCCCTCGTCGGTGAGGAGCTGGGGGACCCGGAGTACTGGGTCCGCCACGTCCGTGAGGCGGTCCGCTTCGCCGACGCCGTAAGGGCGTTGGAAGCTGCGGGTGTGGGTACGTTCGTCGAGCTGGGGCCGGATGCGGTGCTCACGGCGATGGGCCGGCAGTCCGCCGAGGACGCGGCCTTCGTGCCCACCCTGCGCCGCGAGCGCGACGAAACCCACGAGACCGTGTCCGCGCTGGGCAGGCTGCACGCGCTCGGCATCCCGGTCGACTGGGCCGCCTACTACGGCGCCCCCGAACACATACCGCCCTACACCGACCTGCCGACCTACGCCTTCCAGCGTGAGCGCTACTGGCTGGACGCCACCGCTCCCGGCGCGGGCGACGTCGGCTCCGCGGGTCTGACGGCGCTCGACCACCCCGTGCTCAGCGCCCTGGTCAGCTCGCCCGAGCCCGAGGGCGGGGTGACGTTGACCGGCCGGCTGGTGGCGGCCGGTTCGTGGGTGGCGGATCACGTGGTGCTGGGCAGTGTGCTGCTGCCGGGCACGGCGTTCGTGGAACTGGCGGTACGGGCCGGCGACGAGGCCGGCTGCCGCCGGCTGGAGGAACTGACGCTGGAAGCGCCCCTGGTGGTCCCCGAACACGGCGGCGTCCAGGTCCAGGTCGTCGTCGGCGAACCCGATGCCTCCGGGGTGCGCAACGTGAGCGTGCACTCGCGGCCGGAGGGTGAGGCCGATGCCTGGGTGCGCCACGCGTCCGGTTCGGTGGCGCCGGGGGAGGGCACGGCCGGGTTCGATCTGGTGCAGTGGCCGCCCGCCGATGCTCAGCCGCTGGTGGTGGAGGGCGCGTACGAGGCACTGGCGGGCCGCGGGTATGGCTACGGTCCGGCATTCCAGGGGCTGAAAGCGGCCTGGCGGCGGGGCGAGGACGTGTTCGCCGAGGTGGCGCTGCCCGCCCAGGCACACGCGGAGGCGGCCCGCTTCGGCCTGCACCCCGCCCTGCTGGACGCCGCCATGCACGCCGACCTGCTCGGCGAGGACGGCGCTGCCGAGGGCGACACCCTGCTGCCGTTCTCCTGGAACGGGATCACCCTGCACGCGGCCGGCGCCACCGAACTGCGCGTCCACATCCGCCGGGTGCGAGGCGACGAGCTGTCCGCCATGTGGGTGGCCGACGCCACCGGCCAGCCGGTCGCCACCGTCGAGGAACTCGTCTCGCGTCCCGTGGCCTCCGAACAGCTCGCCGCGGCGGGCAACCGGCACACCGAGTCCCTCTTCCGGGTCGGCTGGCAGGAACTGCCCCTGCCCGAGACCGTCACCGAAACGGTCGTAGCACTGCCCGGACTGCCCCAACTGGGCGACGACATCGCCCAGTTCACCGACCTAGCCCAACTCGCCGACTGGATCGGAACGCACGGACAGGCACCCGGCACGGTGCTGGCCCCGCTGGCGCCCACCGAGGGCGACGACGTCCTGGCGGCCACCCGGGCCCACTGCGCCGACGTCCTCGACCTGGTCCAGGCATGGTCGGCCGACGAACGCTTCGCCGCATCCCGGCTGGTCTTCGTCACCCGCTACGCGGTCGCCGCCCGCCTCTCCGACACCCTCGACGCGGCCCAGGCCCCGGTGTGGGGCCTGGTGCGGGCGGCGGAGGCCGAGAACCCGGGCCGGTTCGCGCTGCTGGACACCGACGCACACGAGGAGTCCCTCGCCGTCCTGGCCGCCGCCGCAAGCAGCGGCGAAGGCGAACTCGCCGTGCACGGCGGCCACTTCGCCGTCCCCCGGCTGCTGGCAGCGAAGCCCTCCCAGGGCACCGAACCGCCCTGGGACAGTGCGGGTTCGGTGCTGGTCACCGGCGGCACCGGCGGCCTGGGCGCCCTGCTGGCCCGCCACCTGGTGAGCGAACACGGCGTACGCCACCTCATCCTGACAAGCCGGCGGGGAGCGGACGCGCCCGGCGCCGGGCAGCTGCGCGAGGAACTGACCGCACTCGGCGCCGAAGTCACCCTCGCCGCCTGCGATGTGGCCGACCGTCAGGCGCTGGCCGCACTGATCGCCGCCGTCCCGGACCGGCACCCGCTGACCGGCGTCATCCACACCGCCGGCGTCACCGACAGCGCCCTGGTCGGCGAGCTCACCCCCGAGCGGTTCGACACCGTGCTGGCGCCCAAGGCCGACGCGGCCTGGCACCTGCACGAACTCACCGCCGACCTGGACCTGAAAGCCTTCGTGCTGTTCTCCTCGGCGGGCGGCCTCGTCCTGGCCGCCGGACAGGCCAACTACGCCGCCGCCAACGTCTTCCTCGACGCCCTCGCCCACCAGCGCCGCAGCCAGGGCCTCGCGGCCACCGCCCTCGCCTTCGGCATGTGGAACGTCGACACCGGCATGGGCACGGTCACCGACGCCGACCTGGACCGGATGCGCCGCCTGGGCCTGCCCGCCCTGGACGCGGCCGACGCCCTGGCCCTGTTCGACGCGGCCCTGGCCACCGGCGCCCACCACATCATCCCGCTACGGGTCGACGGGGCCGCGCTGGGCTCCCGCAGCGAACAACCGCCCGCACTGCTGCGCGGCCTGGTCCGCGGCACCGGCCGCCGTACCGCCCGCACCGCCCAGGACGGCGGCGCGGACGGCTTCGCCCAGCGGCTGGCCGCACTCGGCGACACCGAACGCGACCGCACCGTCCTCGAACTGGTCCGCACCCAGGTCGCCGCCGTCCTCGGCCACCGCAGCGGGGAGTCGGTCAGCCCGGAGAAGGCCTTCCGCGAGCTGGGCTTCGACTCCCTCGCCGCCGTCGAACTGCGCAACGCCCTGAACGCGGCCACCGGCCTGAAACTGCCCGCCACCCTGGTCTTCGACCACCCCAACTGCCGCGCCGTCGCCACCCTGATCAAGGAAAAGACCGGCGCCGGCGTATCCTCCACCCGCCCCGCCGCCCGCCCCACACGCACCACCGCGACCGGCACCAGCGACCCGGTCGCGATCGTCGCCATCAGCTGCCGCTTCCCCGGCGGGGTGCGCTCCGCCGACGACCTGTGGCAGCTGCTGCTCGACGAGCGCACCGCCACCACCCCCTTCCCCACCGACCGCGGCTGGGATGCGCAGGCCATCTTCGACCCCGAGCCGGGCACCCCCGGCCGCACCTACACCATCGAGGGCGGATTCCTGCACGACGCGGGGGAGTTCGACCCCGAGTTCTTCGACATCATGCCCCGCGAGGCGCTGGCGATGGACCCCCAGCAGCGGCTGCTGCTGGAGGCCGCCTGGGAGGCCCTGGAGCGCACCGGCACCGACCCCACCACGCTGCGCGGCACCCGCACCGGCGTGTACGTCGGCTCCATGTACCACGAGTACGCCACCCAGGCCGGGCAGGTCACCGACGACCTCGCCGCCTACCTCGGCAACGGCAGCGCCGGCAGCATCGCCTCGGGCCGCATCTCCTACACGCTGGGCCTGGAAGGGCCGGCCGTCACCGTCGACACCGCCTGCTCCTCCTCGCTGGTCGCCCTGCACATGGCCTGCCAGGCACTGCGGCAGGGCGAGGTCGATCTGGCGCTGGCCGGCGGTGTCACCGTGATGCCGACACCGGACATCTTCGTCGACTTCAGCCAGCAGCGCGGGCTCGCCCCCGACGCCCGCTGCAAGTCCTTCGCCGCCGCCGCCGACGGCACCGGCTGGTCCGAGGGCATCGGCCTGCTCGCCGTGGAGCGGCTGTCCGACGCCCGCGCCCACGGCCACCCCGTCCTCGCGGTGATCCGCGGCTCGGCGATCAACCAGGACGGCGCCAGCAACGGCCTGACCGCCCCCAACGGCCCCTCCCAGGAGCGGGTCATCGACCAGGCCCTGAAGGCGGCCGGGCTAGGCACCGGCGACGTCGACCTGATCGAGGGCCACGGCACCGGCACCCGGCTCGGCGACCCCATCGAGGCGCAGGCCCTGCTGGCCACCTACGGCCAGGACCGCCCCGAGGACCGGCCGGTCTATCTCGGCTCCATCAAGTCCAACATCGGACACGCCCAGGCCGCCGCCGGCGTCAGCGGCGTCATCAAGGCGGTCATGGCCCTGCGCCACGCCTACCTGCCCAAGACCCTGCACGTCGACGCGCCGTCGCCGAACGTGGACTGGACGGCCGGCTCGATACGGCTGCTGACCGAGGCCATGCCCTGGCCGAAGTCCACCGGCCCGCGCCGGGCCGCCGTCTCCTCCTTCGGCCTGAGCGGCACCAACGCCCACGTCATCCTCGAACAGGCCCCCAACCCCGCCCCGGTCCCCGACGCCCCCAAGCCCGCCCCCGACGCGCCGGCCCCGGCCGTCCTGCCGCTCGTGCTCTGCGCCAAGAACGCCAAGAGCCTGCCCGCCCAGGCCGACCACCTCCACGCCCACCTGACGGCGAATGCGGAGCTGAGCCTGCTCGACGTGGCCGCCTCCCTGGCGACCTCCCGCGCGGCCCTGGACCACCGCGTCGCCTTCACCGCCGCCGACCGCGACGAGGCCCTGGCCGCGCTGGCCGCCCTGGCCGAGAGCCGCCCCGTCCCCGGAGCGGTCACCGCCCGCGACCGCTCCGACAGCCTCACCGCCTTCCTGTTCACCGGGCAGGGCGCGCAGCGCATCGGGATGGGCCGTGAACTGCACGCCGCCTACCCGGTGTTCGCCGATGCCTTCGATGCCGTGCTGGCTGAGATCGATGTGCCGCTGCGCGAGGTCGTGTGGGGTGAGGATGCCGGGCGGCTGAGCCGTACGGAGTTCACGCAGCCGGCGTTGTTTGCGCTGGAGGTGGCGCTGTACCGGCTCCTCGAATCGTGGGGGATCAAGCCCGACTACCTGGCCGGGCACTCCATCGGCGAGTTCGCCGCCGCGCATGTGTCCGGGGTGCTGTCCCTGGCGGATGCGGCGAAACTCGTGGTGGCGCGGGGCCGGTTGATGCAGGCCCTGCCGGAGGGCGGCGCGATGGTCGCCCTGCAGGCCACCGAGGACGAGGTCCGTCCGCTGCTGGCCGACGGCGTGGGCATCGCCGCCGTCAACGGACCCACCGCAGTGGTCGTCTCCGGCGTCGAGGCGGAAGCGCTGCGGATCAAGGCGCACTTCGAGGCGGAGGGCCGTAAGACCACCCGCCTGAAGGTCTCCCACGCCTTCCACTCCCCGCTGATGGAGCCGATGCTCGCCGACTTCCGTGCCGTCGCACAGCAGTTGACGTACGCCACTCCCTCCATCCCGATCGTGTCCACCCTCACCGGCGCCCTCGTCGGCGAGGAGTTGGGGGACCCGGAGTACTGGGTCCGTCATGTCCGTGAGGCGGTCCGGTTCGCCGACGCCGTAAGGGCGTTGGAAGCTGCGGGTGTGGGTACGTTCGTCGAGCTGGGTCCGGATGCGGTGCTCACGGCGATGGGCCGGCAGTCCGCCGAGGACGCGGCCTTCGTGCCCACCCTGCGCCGCGGACGGCCCGAGACGCGGGAAGCGGCCGCCGCGCTGGCGCACCTGCACGCGCTGGGTGCCCGCCCCAACTGGGCCGCCGTCTACCCGGGAGCCCGGCGGGTGGAGCTGCCGCCCTACGCCTTCGAGAAGCGGCACTTCTGGCTCACCCCGCAGGAGCAGCCCGAGGCCGTGGGCGCCACCGACGCCGCCGGGCTCGGCCTCGTCGACGCCGGACACCCCCTGCTCGGTGCGGTCCTGTCGCTGCCCGATGGCGGGGCGGTGCTGACCGGCCGGTTGGTGGCGGCCGGTTCGTGGGTGGCGGATCACGTGGTGCTGGGCAGTGTGCTGCTGCCGGGCACGGCGTTCGTGGAGCTGGCGGTGCGGGCCGGTGACGAGGTCGGCTGCGGCCGGCTGGAGGAACTGACCATGGAGGCACCGCTGGTGGTGGCGCAGGGCGGCGCGGTCGCCCTGCAGGTCGTCGTCGGCGGCCCGGACGCCTCCGGGGTGCGCAGTGTGAGTGTGCACTCGCGGCCGGAAGGCTCGGCTGATGCCTGGGTGCGCCATGCGTCGGGTTCGGTGGCGCCGGGGGAGGGCACGGCCGGGTTCGATCTGGTGCAGTGGCCGCCGGCCGATGCTCAGCCGCTGGTGGTGGAGGGCGCGTACGAGGCACTGGCGGGCCGCGGGTATGGCTACGGTCCGGCATTCCAGGGGCTGAAGGCGGCCTGGCGGCGGGGCGAGGACGTGTTCGCCGAGGTGGCGCTGCCCGCCCAGGCACACGCGGAGGCGGCCCGCTTCGGCCTGCACCCCGCCCTGTTCGACGCGGCCAGCCACGTGGATCTGCTGGACGACGCCGACAGCACGGTGCTGCCGTTCGTCTGGAGCGGGATCACCCTGCACGCGGCCGGCGCCACCGAACTACGTGTCCACCTGCGGCGGATCGGCGACGACGTCACCCGGCTGCGGTTGGCCGATGCCACCGGGCAGCCGGTGGCATCCGTCGAGAAGCTGATCGCCCGTCCCGCCGCGGCCCGGCAGCTGAGCGCCGATCCGGCGGCGGCCGCAAGCGAGGCGGTGTTCCGCTTCACCTGGCCGCAGGGCCCGGCCCTGACCCCCGACGACGCCACCCTGCCGCTGCTGGAGACGGTGCGCGAAGCCACCGCCGGGCAGAGCGTCCCGCCCCACGTCCTGCTTGCGGTGCCCTCCCACACCGGCGAGGGCGCCGGCGACCTGGGCGCAGCGGCCCGCACACGCACCCTTCAGGTGCTGGCCGCCGCGCAGAGCTGGCTCACGGATCCGCGGTTCACTGCGTCCACGCTGGTGGTGTGCACCCGGGGCGCGGTGGCGGTCGCCGACGGCGAGGACCCCGACGTCACGCAGGCTCCGGTGTGGGGCCTGATCAGGGCCGCGCAGACGGAGAACCCGGGCCGCTTCATGCTGCTGGACACCGACGGCAGCGACGCCTCGGCGCAGGCCGTCGCCGCGGCGGCCGCCTGCGGCGAGAGCGAGCTGGCGCTGCGCGAGGGCCGCACCCATGTGCTGCGGCTGGCCCCCGTGGCCGCGAAGGGCCTCGCCGAACTGCCCTGGGACAGCGCGGGTTCGGTGCTGGTCACCGGCGCCACCGGCGGCCTGGGCGCCCTGGTGGCCCGCCACCTGGTGACCGAGCACGGTGTACGCCATCTGATCCTGACCAGCCGGCGGGGAGCGGACGCGCCCGGCGCCGGGCAGCTGCGCGAGGAGCTGACCGCGCTGGGGGCCGAAGTCACCCTGGCCGCCTGTGATGTGGCCGACCGTCAGGCGCTGGCCGCACTGATCGCCGCGGTGCCGGACCGGCACCCGCTGACCGGTGTCGTGCACGCCGCGGGCGTCGTCGACGACGGACTGCTCACCTCGCTGGCCGCCGACCGGGTGGATGCCGTCCTGCGGCCCAAGACCGACGCGGCCTGGCACCTGCACGAACTGACCCGCGACCTCGGTCTGAAGGCGTTCGTGCTGTTCTCCTCCACCACCGGCTTCTTCGACAACGGCGGCCAGGCCCCCTACGCGGCCGGCAACGTCTTTTTGACCGCGCTCGCCCAGCACCGCCGCGCCCAGGGCCTGGCGGCCACCGCGCTGGTGTGGCACCTGTGGGCCGGCGACGGAATGGCCGCCGCGCTCAGCGACGCCGTCGTCGAACGCCAGCGCCGCCTGGGCATCCCGGCGATGGACCCCCGCGACGGACTCGCCCTCCTGGACGAGGCGCTCACCGCCGGCGAGGCACTGCTGGCGCCGCTGCGGCTGGACCGCGACGCACTGCGGGTGCTGGCCCAGCCGCCGGCCCTGCTGGCCCACCTGAGCAGCCCTCCCGCGGCCGCACCGCGCAGCCCGGCCCGCGCCGCCGCCCGCACCGTCTTGCCGTCCGCCGCCCGGCCACCGCAGTCGCTGGCCGAGCAGCTGGCCGGCCTGGAGGAGACGGAGCAGCTGCGCACCGTCCTGGATCTGGTGCGCAGCCACGTCGCGGTGGTGTGCCACGCCGAACCCGCCTCGATCGACGTGCGGCGCGGCTTCACCGAGCTGGGGCTGGACTCGCTGGCGGCGATCGAGCTGCGCAACGCCCTCGCGGAGACCTCCGGGATCCGGCTGCCGGCCACGCTGATGTTCGACTACCCCAACGCCGAGGCACTGGCCCGCTTCCTGCTGGAGGAACTCGAGGTGCCGGCCGTGGCGCCGGCGGCGGACGTGCAGGAAGGGCCGAAGTCCCTGACGCAGGAACTGACCGGCCTGGAGGAGACGGAGCAACTGCGCACCGTCCTGGACCTGGTGCGCTTCCACGTCGCGGTGGTGCGCCACGCCGAACCCGCGTCGATCGACGTGCGGCGCGGCTTCACCGAGCTGGGGCTGGACTCGCTGGCGGCGATCGAGCTGCGCAACGCCCTGGCGCAGGCCTGCGGGATCCGGCTGCCGGCCACGCTGATGTTCGACTACCCCAACTCCGAGGCGCTGGCCCGCTTCCTGCTGGAGGAACTGGCGCCGCCGACCGCCGAGCAGGTCGCCCCGCCCGTGCCGGTGGGAGTCAGCGCCGCGGGCGGCGATCGGCCGGGCGTCGGCGACCTCAAGGGCATGGCGGTGGAAGACCTGGTGCGGGCGGCTCTGGGAGCCGTCACGTCCCCTGGAAACGAAGGCTGAGGGCGGACACGATGGAAGTCGACCAGATAGTCGAGGCACTGCGCGCCTCCATGATCGACAACGAGCGGCTGCGCCGCCAGAACGAGGAGCTGGAGCGGGCCGCCGCCGAACCCCTCGCGGTCATCGGCATGGCCTGCCGGTTCGCCGGCGGCGTCGACACCCCCGACGATCTGTGGCAGATGCTCCTGGAGGGCCGCGACGGCGTCAGTGAGTTCCCCACCGACCGCGGCTGGGACGTGGAGGCGCTCTACGACCCCGACGGCGGCCCGGGGCGGACCATCACCCGCCGGGGTGCCTTCCTGCACGACGCGGCCGAGTTCGACGCCGACCTCTTCGGCATCTCACCGCGCGAGGCGGAGGAGATGGACCCCCAGCAGCGGCTGCTGCTGGAGAGCGCGTGGGAGACGCTGGAAAACGCCCGCATCGACCCGCTGTCCGTGCACGGCAGCAACACCGGCGTGTTCGCCGGGCTCATGTACCACGAGTACGAGGGCGCCAGCACCGGCGGCAGTCTGGTCAGCGGCCGGATCGCGTTCACCCTCGGCCTGGAGGGACCCGCCGTCACCGTCGACACCGCCTGCTCCTCCTCGCTGGTCGCCGTCCACCTGGCGGCGCGCTCGCTGCGCCAGGGCGAGTGCTCGCTGGCTTTGGCCGGTGGCGTCACCGTGATGGTCGCGCCCGAGACGTTCCAGTACTTCACCAAGCAAAAGGGCCTGTCCAAGGACGGCCGGTGCCGGTCGTTCGCGGCGGCGGCCGACGGCACCGGCTGGGGCGAGGGCAGCGCGATGCTGCTTTTGGAACGGCTCTCGGACGCCCGCCGCAACGGGCGCCGCATCCACGCCGTCATCCGCTCCACCGCCCTCAACCAGGACGGCGCCTCCAGCGGCATCACCGCCCCCAACGGGCCCGCCCAGCAGCGGGTGATCAAGCAGGCGCTCGCCCAGGCCGGGCTGGGCTACCAGGACGTGGACGCGGTGGACGCGCACGGCACCGCCACCCGGCTGGGCGACCCGATCGAGGCGCAGGCGCTGCTGGCCACCTACGGCAAGGACCGCCCCGAGGACCGGCCGTTGTGGCTGGGCTCGGTCAAGTCCAACCTGGGGCACACCCAGGGCGCGGCCGGCGCCGCCTCACTGATCAAGATGATCCTCGCCCTGCGCGAGGGTGTGCTGCCGCGCACCCTGCACGTCGACGAGCCGACCCCGCACGTCGACTGGAGTGCCGGGCAGGTGCGGCTGCTGACGGCGCAGCAGCCCTGGCCGTCCACCGGCCGCCCGCGCCGGGCCGGGGTGTCCTCCTTCGGCATCAGCGGCACCAACGCACACGTGATCCTCGAACAGGCGCCGCCCCCGGCGGGCGCCGAGCCCGCACCGCCCGCCGCTGCGGCCTGACCCGTACGACGCGGACCCTCAGGAAGGACGTGGGCCAGATGGCCACCCGAACCAGCACCCCCACCCTCGAACACCGCGTCGACACCGACGCGTTCCGGCAGGTGCTCTCCCGCTTCTGCAGCGGCGTCACCATCATCACCGGCCTGACCGAGGACGGCGGGCGCACCGTGCCGGCCGGCCTGACCTGCCAGTCCTTCTTCTCCCTCTCCCTCGACCCGGCCCTGGTGGCCTTCTCGGTCGCCAGGACCTCCAGCACCTGGCCGAAGATCGCGCCGTCCGGCGCGTTCTGCGTCAACGTGCTCAGCTCGGCACAGCAGATGCTGTGCCGGTCGTTCGCCGTGAGCGGGTCCGACAAGTTCGCCGGACAGGACTGGCTCCCTGCGCCGGCCACCGGATCGCCCGCCCTGCCCGGCTCTTTGGCCTGGATCGACTGCGCCGTCGACACGGTGCACCCCGGAGGCGACCACTGGCTCGTGGTCGGCCGGGTCCTGCACCTGCAGGCGGCCGACCACGAAGCCGATCCCCTGCTGTACTACCGCGCCGCCTTCCGCCGCCCCGCGGCGGCCTAGCCGACGCCGGCACCACCCGATCACGCCCATCCCAAGGAGCAGACACACCATGCGATTCGGCCTCATCTACCACCACCAGCTTCCCCGCCCCTGGCAGCAGGGCAGCGAGGAGCGGCTGTTCAACGAGTCCCTGGCGCAGATCGAGTTGGCCGACCGGCTCGGCCTGGACTACGCCTGGGCGACCGAGCACCACTTCCTGGAGGAGTACTCGCACTCCGGCGCCCCCGAGGTGTTCCTCGGCGCCGCCGCCGCCCGCACCCGCGACATCCGCCTGGCGCACGGCATCGTCCAGCTGCCCTCGGCCGTCAACCACCCCGTCCGTGTCGCCGAACGCATCGCCACCCTGGACCTGATCTCCGGCGGCCGGGTGGAGTTCGGCTCCGGCGCCGGCAGCTCCCAGCTGGAGCTGGCCGCCTTCGGCGTGGACCGCGAGACGAAGAAGGAGCAGTGGGCGGAGTCCCTCAAGGTCATCACCCGGCTGCTGTCCGAGGAGCCGTTCACCGGCCACCAGGGCCCCTTCGTCGACGTGCCGCCGCGCAACCTGCTGCCCAAGCCGAAGCAGACCCCGCACCCGCCGCTGTGGCTGGCCTGCAGCGCCCGCACCACCATCGAGGACGCCGCCCGCAACGGCATGGGCGCCCTGTCCTTCTCCTTCGTCTCCCCCGAGGAGGCCAAGGACTGGGTGGACGCCTACTACGGCATCATCCAGTCCGAGGAGTGCAAGCCGCTGGGCCTCGACGTCAACCCCAACTTCTCCGTCGTCGTGCCCTTCATGTGCCACCAGGACGAGGACACCGCCCTCGACCGCGGCCTGGAGGGCGCCCACTTCTTCAGCTACGCGCTGATGCACTACTACATCTCCGGCGACCACAAGCCGGGCGTCACCAGCGTGTGGGAGGAGTTCCAGAAGAACCGCGCGAGCGTGGGCCTGGTCCGCGAGCCGGCCGCCCCCGCCGGCGACGCCGAGGAGCAGCCCGAGGACGTCAAGAACATGCTCGAGCAGATCACCGCGCTGCGCCGCGGCATCGGCACCCCCGAGCAGATCGCCGACATGGTCCGCCGCTACGAGGCGGCCGGCGTCGACCAGATCATCTTCTCCGTGCAGATCGGCAAGAACCGGCACGAGCACATCATGGAGTCCCTGGAACTGTTCGCCGCCGAGGTGCTGCCGCTGTTCGCGCCGCACCGCGACGCCGTGGACGAGGCCAAGCGCGACCGGCTGGAGCCCGCCGTGCGGGCCGCGCTGTCCCGCGTGGAGAAGGACACCGCGGACGTCAGCGACTACGTCATCGTGCCGGAGCTGAGGGCCTGAGGGACGGCGGACGCCACCGGGGGCGCACCCGCCCGCACGATCGCCGCCCCGCAGCCGCGCCGGGCGCGCCCGCCCGGCGCGCCCGGGCCGCGGCACCCGCCCCGCCCCGCTCAGGGCGGCGCCGGGCAGGGGAGCAGGGGTCGACACAGGGGTGGCGCCACCGCGGACAGGGGTTGTTGAGCCCATGGGAAATCCTTGACCTTTTCATTGGCATCGCTTTCCCGACCGCGACCTACCAGGAGACCCCCTATGACTGACGGCAGCAGGCGGTTCGCCATGGCCCTGTGCGGCAAACGGGCCAAGTGGCTGGTGCTGGTCGGCTGGTTGATCGTGACCGCCGCCCTCGGGCCACTGGCCGGGAAACTCGACGACGTCAAGGACGAGGGCAGCACCGCCGTCCTGCCCCGGCACGCCGAGTCGGTGCAAGTCCTGCACGAGCTGGAGAAGTTCCGTACCGACCACGACGTGATCGCCGCGGTGACGGTGTACAGCCGCACCTCGGGCATCACCCAGGCGGACCGCGACAAGAGCGCCCGGGACCGGGCCGCCTTCCGTGGGCACCTCGCCAAGGGCGCCACGATGCCGGCCACCACGGCCTCCAAGGACGGCAAGGCCCTCATGGTCGTCGTCCCCCTCAAGCGGGTGGACGGCGACGCGACGGCCGACGAGATCAAAAAGATGCGCGCCACCGCCCGCGCCGGCGCCCCCGCCGGACTCGATGTGGAGATCGGCGGCCCGGCGGGCCAGCAGAGCGACTACGTGGGGGCGTTCGAGAACCTCGACGCGAACCTGATGGCCATCACCGGCACCGTCGTGATCGTGCTGCTGCTGCTCATCTACCGCAGCCCGTTCTTGTGGCTGTTTCCCGTCGTGTCGGTCGGCCTGTGCCTGGCGGCGACCCAGGGCACCGTCTATCTGCTCGCCCGTCACGCCGACCTGCCCGTCGACCCGGGCAGCGCCAGCATCCTGATGGTCCTCGCCTTCGGCGTCGGCACCGACTACGCCCTGCTCCTGATCGCCCGTTACCGCGAGGAGCTGCACCGCCACGAGGACCGGCACGTCGCCATGGCAGTGGCGCTGCGCAAGGCCGGACCGGCCATCATCGCCTCCGGCGCCACCGTGGTCGCCGGGCTGCTGTGCCTGGCCGTCGCCGACATCAACTCCTCGCGCAGCCTGGGCCTGGTCGGCGCGGTCGGTGTCCTGTGGTCGTTCGTGGCGATGCTCACCGCGCTGCCCGCCCTGCTGGTGATCGCCGGCCGCTGGGTCTTCTTGCCCTTCCGGCCCAAGTACGGCACCGCGCCCCGCTCGCAGCGCAGCGTCTGGGGCAAGGTCGGCGCCGCCGTCGCCAGGCGCCCGCGCCCGGCCTGGGTGCTCTCCTTCATCCTGATCGGCGCGGCCGCGGCCACCGTCCTGGGCGTGCACGTGGGCATCGGCCAGGCCGAGGTCTTCCAGGACAAGCCGGAGTCCGTCGTCGCCCAGGAACGCATCGCCCACCACTACCCGGCAGGCGCCTCGGGGCCGGCCGTCGTGGTGGCCCGCGCCGCCAACGCCGACGCGGTCCTCAAGGCGGTCCGTGCCACCGGCGGAGTGGCCTCCGCGCTGACCCCGACCCGCTCCCCGGACGGCTCCCTGATCTCCATCGAGGCCGTCCTGAAGGACGCGCCCGACAGTTCCGGCGCCGCCTCGACCGTCGACGCGCTGCGCAAGGCCGTGCACGCGGTGCCCGGCGCCCAGGCCGTGGTGGGCGGTCAGGCGGCCGAACGCTCCGACACCCAGCGGGCCGCCGACAGCGACCTGCGGGCCGTCATCCCGCTGGTCCTCGGCGTCATCCTGCTGGTCCTCATCCTGCTGCTGCGCTCGCTCGTCGCCCCGCTGCTGCTCCTGCTGACCGTGGCGGTCTCCTACCTCGCCGCGCTCGGCGCGAGCAACCTCGTCTTCGAACGGGTCCTGGGACACAGCGGCGTCGACTGGACCATCCCGCTGGTGGCCTTCGTGTTCCTGGCCGCCCTCGGCATCGACTACAACATCTTCCTGATGACCCGGGTCAGGGAGGAGACCCGCGCGCACGGCCACGAACAGGGCGTGGTGCGCGCGCTGGCCGGCACCGGCGGGGTCATCTCCTCCGCGGGCGTGGTCCTCGCCGCCACCTTCGCGGTGTTCGCCGCGATGCCGGTGACCAACATGATCCAGATGGGCATCGTGGTCGCCCTCGGCATCCTGGTGGACACCTTCCTGGTCCGTACGGTCCTGGTGCCCGCGCTCGTCCTGGACGCAGGCAGGGCCACCTGGTGGCCCGGCAGGCTCTTCCGCGACCTGGGCCGGCGCAGCCGGTCGGTGACCGTGGCGGGCCACTACCCCGCCGACTCGCGGACCGACGCACGACTGTGAGCGAACCCGGGGCCGTGCGGCCCCGGGACCGCGCCGCCGCCCCCCTTCCCTTTAGGGGGGCGGACGCGGTGTTTAGGGGGTCGAACGCGTGGCTCGAGCGGCCCCCGCTTGGTTTCAATCGGTACGTGGCCGAATCGGTGCGGACCAGGACACCGACCCATTGCACGGCCGGCCGATCCAGCTGAAGGGAACGTCCCCCTTATGTCCATCGCGTCCACTGAGCCCGCCCCGACCCGCCCGGTCGGCCCGCTGTTCACCCCGGTGACGCTGGGCGGCGTACCGCTCAAGAACCGCTTCGTCATGGCGCCGATGACCCGCACCATGTCACCGGGCGGCGTTCCCGGGCCCGAGGTCGCGGCCTACTACGCGCGACGGGCACAGCACGGCGTGGGCCTGATCGTCACCGAGGGCACCGTGGTCGACCACCCCGGCTCCTCCTACAACCCGGCCGTGCCGCACTTCTACGGCGAGAAGGCCCTGGCCGGCTGGTCCGAGGTGGTGCGCCAGGTGCACGCGGCCGAGGGCAAGATATTCGCCCAGCTGTGGCACGTCGGCCTCGACCCGCTCGCCGGCGAGGCGCTCGGCCCCGGCACCGCACTGGTGGGCCCCTCCGGACTCGTCGCCCCCGGCCATCAGGTCACCGAGCCGATGACCCAGGCGCAGATCGACGCCGTGGTCGAGGCGTTCGCGCAGGCCGCCGCCGACGCCGAGCGGCTCGGCTTCGACGGCGTCGAACTGCACGGCGGCCACGGCTACCTGATCGACCAGTTCTTCTGGGCGGGCACCAACCAGCGCACCGACGGCTACGGCGGCGACATCGTCGCCCGCACCCGCTTCGCCGTGCAGATCATCGACGCCGTACGCGCCCGGGTCAGCCCCGACTACCCGGTGGTGCTGCGCTTCTCGCAGTGGAAGACCGCCGACTTCACCGCCCGGCTGGCCGAAAACCCGCAGGAGCTGGAGGAGTTCCTCACCCCGCTCGCCCAGTCCGGCGTGACCGCCTTCCACTGCTCGACCCGGCGTTTTTGGATCCCCGAGTTCGAGGGATCGGACCTGAACCTGGCGGGCTGGACCAAGAAGATCACCGGCAAGCCGGTCATCACCGTCGGCTCGGTGGGCCTGGACGGCGACTTCGTCACCATGTTCGCCGAGGGCACCGGCGCCGGCACCGAGGGCGTCGGCGGGGTCCTGGAGCGGCTGGAGCGCGAGGAGTTCGACCTCGTCGCGGTCGGCCGGGCCCTGCTCGGCGACGCCGAGTGGGTCGCCAAGATCCGCGACGGCCGCGGTGAGGAACTGACCGCCTTCAGCCCGGCCGCCCTGGCCAGCCTCGACTGACACCACCCGCCCGCAGTCTGGTCTTCCGGCGGCTGGTGCCCCGGCACATCAAGGCGACCGAGGAGCACGCG
>NZ_JBEXDZ010000147.1:0-23635 GCF_040606085.1 Streptomyces sp. NPDC005485
GATGTTTAGCGGATGCTCGTAGTTCCCATCCCCGAGGCTGCACGGTGCCGTTGCCCGGCGCGCTGCTCGCCGCTGCCTTGGTCACCGGTGCGGCGGCGGGCGCGGGGGCGTTGTTCGGGGCGGACGAGGTCGTACGCGGCGCACTCGCGGTCATCGCCGCCTGCGCCGTCGCGGAACTCCTGCTGCGGCACTGCACGCGCCGCTTCGGCGGCATCACCGGCGATGTCTTCGGCGGGCTGGCCGAGACGGCGGCGACGACCGCGCTGGTCGTGCTGTCGCTGGGCTGAGTCGTCCGATCGTTCGTCACGGAGCCGAGCGGTTGTGTCACCGGGCTGAAACGATCGCCGGTCATCCGGTGAAGCCGGGCACGGGCGCCGCTAATCTGAGCCGCCGTACAGGCAAATGATCGTGATTCGGGGGACGTCTGTGCCGAAACTTCGGCGGTTCGCGGCTTGGTTCATCGACTTCGCACTGGTGCTCGCGGCTGCGTCCGCGCTCGCCGTGCTCACCTTCCACCGGATCTCCGCGCTCGTGACGGACGTGCCGGACCTCGCGACGCGAGGCGGCTGGGACATCCTCACCTCGCGCGGCGATGTCATCGACGCCTCCGAGGGCTTCGGGCTCCACCTCTGGCACAAGGTCGTCCGGGATGTGGAGCAGGCCTTCGGGCTGCTGGTGGTCGCCACCTTCCTCTACCAGTGGGCGGCGCTCGCCTTCACCGGGCGCACGGTCGGCAAGGCCCTGCTCGGCCTCAAGGTCATGCCGAGCCCGCCGCGCCGGGCCGCACTGCGGGCGGCGGTGACGACGACGGCCGACGTCGCCGTGTACGCGCTGGCCTGCGTGCTGCTGGTCGAGGGCGAGTTCGTGCTGTCGGTGCTGGTGTGGGCAGTGGCCGTGGTGATCTTCTTCCTCAACGCGCTGCCGGTGCTCTCACCCTCCCGCCGCTCCCTGGCGGACCGGCTGGCGGGCACGGCAGTCACCGGGTTCGGGTTCGGCACACCCGACGGCCCGGCCCCGGTGCGCACGTTCTGAGCAGCTTCAGGAGACGGCCCGGACGCCGTGCGGCAGCGTGCCCCAGGGATGGTCGCCGCCGCCCGGCACCGCGCAGTGCAGGCCGGCGCCCCGGGCGTGGGCCTGCTCCGCGAGATCGACGCCGGCCGGTACGCCGTACACGAGATGGCACACCTGTGCGCCGCGCCCCGTCCACGGCTCGGCGCGCAGTCCGCGGTACGTCTGCCAGGTCCCCTCGAACGTCACCAGGACGTCGGCGATCCGGGCGTACGAGGGGTGCGGCACCGTTCCGTGGTTGAGGACGAGGGCGGTGCAGCCCGCGCCCCAGGCGACGGCGGCGAGTCCCCGGTAGTAGGCGAACTCGGCGGTCCCGGAGGCTGCCTGGTCGAGGAACACGCCGTCGGCGCCGTACCAGGCGCGGTGCCGGGAGAGGTCGCGGACGACGTCGGCGTGCGAACGGCGCCCGTAGTCCGTGTCGGTGTAGCCCAGCACCCGGACGTCTGCCGCGCGCAGCCGTCCGGCGGCCTCGGCGAACGCCGGGTCGGGGCGGTCGCCTGGGCCGCTGGCCGGGTTGAGCACGACGGCGTGGAGGTGGGGCGCGGCCGCGATCAGGGCCTCCCATTCGGCGGGGCGGACGGCGGGGTGCTCGTAGTAGGGCACCAGCAGGTTCTTCATCGGCAGGTGCCCGTCGCCTTGTTCATCGGTGGGCGGTCGCTCTCCCGATCAGCCTGGCCACCAGCACGACCAGGGTGGCGGCAGCCGCGCCGTACACGACCGGGCCCAGTCGGTGCGGGTCGGCCAGGTGCGCCGCCAGTGCCGCTGTCTGGGCGAGCGCCGCGACAGTGCAGACCACGGCGGCGCTCAGGACGGCGCCGAAGGACTGGAGCAGCAGCCCCGTCCACAGGACCACGCCCAGCAGGAGCAGCCCGGCCAGGCGTACGCCGGTGATGGCCGGCGCGTGCGGCCACAGGGCGGCGGTGGCCGCGGTGAGGGCGAGGAGGGCCCCGAGATAGCCGGTCAGGCACCGGCCGAGGGTGAGCGCTGCGGTCCGCCGGAAGCCCTCCGGGGTGCTGCTGGTGCGCAGCCCGGCGAGGCCTGCGCTGCGCAGCCGGTGGAGCAGCCATTCGGCCGGGCCCATGCTGAGGGTGAGGGCTACCGCGGCGGGGGCCGCGACCGCGCTGCGCGCGTTGCCCGTGAGGGCGTCGCCGAGGCCGGCGTAGAGGACCAGGACGCCGGTGCCCAGGCCGAACAGGGCATAGGGGAGGGTGTCGGTGAGGCGGGGAGCCGCGTCGGGTTTCTTCGCCCCCTCCGCCCCTTCCCGTCCCGTCCTCCTCCTGAGGGCTTTGCCCCCTTTCCCCCCTTGTCGCGCTTGCGCGCTCGTCCTCAAACGCCGGACGGGCTGACACACCTCGACTGCGGCCGTCAGTGCGACCGTCGTCAGCGAGCCCAGCAGAAGGGCCGCTCTCGCCCAGACCGGGATCGGGTGGATCAGGGCCAGGGCTGTGCCCGCCGTCATGGGCAACAGGGCTGCCAGCAGGGCCCGTTCGCGGCCCGTCACCAGGAGGATCGTGGCCGCTCCCAGGTAGCAGGACTGGCCGGCCGCGAAGGCGACCGTGCCCGGGTGGGCCGGGGCGACGGCGAAGGCGGCCAGGGAGCCGAGCAGGACGCCGACGGGGGCGCCGAGAAGCAGGGCGCGGTGGGCGGCCCTGGGGTCGCCCAGGCCCAGCCAGGAGTACGCCCGGTGGGCGAGCCCCTGGTTCCAGGTCCAGCCGCACAGGGCGCCCACGAGCAGCGGCACGGTGCCCGCGGGCAGGACCGGGCCGTCGCGGGGGCCGGCGAGAAGCGGTGCCCCGAGGACGTAGCCCAGGCCTGGCAGGGCGAACACGACACCGCGCAACAGACAGCCGAGCAGGCCCAGTTGCCAGGGGTCGTGTGCCGGCTGCGCCGGTTCGGGGTAGTGGCGGTCGACGCGCTCGTACAGCTCCTCGGCGAGCGCGAAGGAGTTCCGGACGCCGTAGCGCTCGCGTATCCGGTCGTCCGACATGCCGTCGGACTCCAGAAGCGCGGCGATCTCGTCGGGGTGGACGGCCGCGCCGATGAACTCGCCCAGGCGCTCGGCGAGTTCGTCGACGGGGTCGGGCTCGGCCCAGGCCGGGGAGCGGCGCTCGCGGGGCACGGCCGGGAGGGGGTCCTCGCGGGTGCCCGGCGGGATCCGCAGCGATCCGCTCACCAGTCGGTCCCGTCCGTGGCGAGGGCCTGGTACCAGGGGTCGCGCAGTTCGCTGGTCCAGTCGGCGACGGTCTCGACGGTCGGCTCGTACACCGTGGGGCGGCCCGCCAGCTCCTGGTAGATCGTCCGGAAGGCATCCACAGAGCGGCGCAGCGTGAAGCGGTCGATCACCCGCTGCCGCGCCAACTCCCCCAGTTTCAGGCGCCGTTCGTCGTCGCGGAGCAGAGTGAGCGCTGCCGCGGCCATCTTCTCGGGCTCGCGCGGGGGCACCACGAGCCCGGTGTCGCCGACCGCCTCGCGCACGCCGCCGACATCGGTGGAGACGGTGGTGCGGCCGCAGGACATCGCCTCGATGATCGAGAAGGGGAACCCCTCGGAGATGGAGGAGAGCATCACGACGTGTCCGGCCGCGTACGCGCGCCACACCTCGCTGATACGGCCCTCGAAGGTGAGCCCGTCGGTGACGCCGAGTTCGGCGGCGAGCTTCTCCAGCCGGGTCCGGTACGCCTCTCCGCCGGGCGGCACCGGGCCGAACAACCGGAGTCTGGTCTCGGGGAGTTCGGCGCGCACCATGCCGTAGGCGCGCAGCAGGGTCTCCAGGTCCTTGATGGGGTCGACGCGGCCGCACCAGGTCAGGGTGAGGACGTCGGGTTCGGGTCCGGCGTGCGGGAAGGCGTGCGGGTCGACGCCGTTGTAGACCGTGCGGACCTTGTCGGCGTCGGCGCCGCCGCGCTCCTCCCAGCGGCGGTTGTACTGATTGCAGGGGGTGATGAGGTCGGCGGCGCGGTAGCCGAGCGAGTTGAGTTCGCGGTAGAAGCCGAGCATGAACGCCTTGACGGGCCAGCGCTGGGTGTCGCCGCGATAGCCGAGGTAGCGCTCGCGGAGGTAGATGCCGTGCTCGGTGAGCAGGAAGGGAACCCCGTCGAGGTGATGGGCGGCGAGCGCGGGCAGGGTGGCCAGACCGCTGCTGACGGCGTGCGCCACGCTGTTCTCGGGGATGCGCGCGCCGAGCGGCCGCAGCGCGTGTTCGAGGAGGTCGGTGGCGGTCAGCGCGTCGTGCACCGTGGGCCGGGCGGCGGCGGTGGGCAGATGCGGCATCGTCCATATCCACATCAGCGAGCGCAGCGCGGACTCGGTGCGCAGCGCCGCCGACAGCCGCCCGGCGCGGGCCAGTCCGGCCAGTTCGTAGAGCGCCCGCCCGAAGTCGCAGTGCGCCTCGGGGTCCAGGAACGAGAGCAGGAACCGCTCGTAGGTGTCGGTGAAACGACGCCGGGCCCGGCCGAGCGGCGGCCGCGCGCGCCCCGGCCGCGGGCCCCAGGTCGGCACGGATGTGTGGCGGCTGATGTTGGGCGGCAGCTCCCAGGTCACGGGTTCGCGGCCGCTGCCGGTGAGCGAGACGATGTGGAAGTCGACCTCGGGCATGCCCTTCACGAGCTGGTCGCACCAGGTGCTGACCCCGCCGTGGACATGCGGATACGTGCCTTCGGTGAGCATGGTGACATGACGGCCGGTGCGCATCGCTGCGCGGCTCCCCCCTGTGATGCGGATGATGTACGGGGAACTGCGGACCGTCCCCCGGCCCGCAGTTCCGCCATGGCTGCCTACGGCAGCTTCAGCGTGAGCGCCGACTGCAGCGCCTCCGGCGTGGTCCAGGCCGAGCGCCTGCCGGCGTACGGCGTCCCGAACGCGGCGGTGCCGAGCAGGAGTTGCTTCCTGGTCCCCTCCGGGGCGGTCACCGGGATCTGCGTTCCGGAGGGCGCCTTGACGGTGACGGTCGTGCCGACGCGGTAGGCGGTGACGCTGCCGTTCGACACGGCGGCCCCCCAGGCGGCTCGGCGCTTCAGCTCGGTGCCGATCGCGCTCTGCCGGGGGTTCTCCAGTGGGGCGTTGTCGGCGTAGAGCGCCTTGTAGCCGGTGAGCACCCGGTCAAGGACGGGGTACAGGATCCGGCCCTCGGCCAGGTTGGACTGGTGCACGTAGTGCGGCCGCGGGTCGTTGCCCAGGGCGTGGCCGAGAGCGGTGCGCGCCTCCAGGGGGACGATGTACGACGCGTAGCCGGTGGCGGTGTCCAGCGGCGCCGACAGGCATGTGGAGGAGGGGTTGTCCTCGCAGACGCCGCTGCCGCCGTCGGCCTTGGATGTGTAGATCCAGTTGTACTCGTCGGCCATCTCGGCCGCCGTACCGGCGTTGTAGTACACGTTCATCGGATAGCGCGGCACGGTCAGCGCGGCGCCCACCGCGCGCTGCTGCGGCTCGCGTGAGTTGTCGGAGCCGGTCCACTTGACGCCGTTGTCGGCGAGGGCGCCCGCGAGGTTGGGGTTGTCGGCGGGCTGCTGCGGCAGCGTCCTGAGGCCCGAGTGCTCGCCAGTGACGAGTTCGGTGCGGTCGGTGGAGAGGCCCTTGGAGGCGGCCCAGTTGTAGTTGTTCCTGATCTCCGCGGAGATGTCGGAGCGGCTCATGTACCGCGTCGAGCCGTCCGCGTTCTTCGCACAGCTCCACGGCACGGTCGTGGTGTCCTGGACGCAGCCGAGGAACTGGTGGGTGTAGGTGTGGTTCATCCAGCGGTACTTGGCCTTGTCGGCGAGCAACTGGGCGGCGAGGGCGTCCGTGCCGCCGTTCTCGCTCTTCCACTCCTCGCCCGAGCCCGCGTTGAACACCATGTCGAGGGTGAAGCCGGTGCTCTGCTCCCACTGCGCGGCGTACTGCGCGTCGGCCGCCGTCATCCGGATCGGCGTGCCCTCCTCGCCGCCGCCCACGCAGTCGATGTCGCCCGGCGTGCAGTTGCGGTCGGCGTCCCAGCGGGCGTCCGGTGCGAACACGTCGTCGACGTGGACGGAGAAGTAGCTTCGGCTCTGCCCGAGGTGCACGCCCTGGGTCAGCCACTCGACCATGCCGCGCACGAGCACCCGGAACTGCTGCTGGTACTGGTTGTACGCGAAGGTCACCACGAGTTCGCGGCGCCCGTCGTGCGCGTACTCGCCGAGCAGGCTGCCGCGTCCCTCACCGCCGGGCACCGCGGTGTCGACGTAACTGGTGAAGCCCGTACGGGGTTTGGCCACGTAGCCGTAACTCTCGGACACGGACGGGGAGTTGTCCTCGAAGGTGAGCGGCCCGTCGAGGTAGCCGAAGGGGCCCGCGGTGCCTGCCGTGGTGACCGCGGCGGCCCGGCCGTCCAGCGATCCGCTCCAGCCGCCCTCGCTCGTGTAGTCGAGACCGACCTCCGGGTGTGCCCAGGTGTAGGCGTCGAGCTGCGGGATGCCATAGGTCTTCTCGTACGTCTCCAGCGCGGTCTGCTCGGCCGAACCGGAGCCGAACGGCGCCTCATTGGGCAGCACCACGCCCTGGTACCTGGCCCGCGGGACGCCGCCGACGGTGTCGCTCAGGAACGCCGTGTCGATCGTCGGGCGGGTCGCGTCGCCAAGGCTCACCGTGGTGTACGGAATGCCGGTGTTCTTCAGTTCCGCGGTGATGGCCGCGACGGGGCTGTCGCCGTTGTCCACGACGAGCACCTTGAGATCGATACGCGGTGTCGCGGCAGCCGACGCGTGGGGCGCCCCCAGCCCCACGGCCAGCAGTCCGACGGTCGTGAGACCGGCGGCCGCGTTTCTCCACCTGTGCGCACTCTGCGCCATGATTGGGACCCTCCCCCCAAAGATCCCCATGTGGTCGTTCCGAGGAGGATCCGTGGAAATGATGCGACCGGTGAGCGGGTCGCCCACCGGAACACCATGAGTGTGGCTCAGGTCACGTGGAGTGATGGGCGAGAAGCGGCTACGACGCCACTCACAGGTGAACGCCCGTAGAAATGAGCGAAACCCGGCCCCGCGCGTAGGCTCGACCCGGACGTGTGACCGCCCCCGTCTGAGCCGCCCCCGTCGAGACCTCTCCTTCGGGCCGGATCTAGGGTCAGTCCTCGGGCCCGGTCGACCCATCCCTGATCGACCCCAGCAACTCAATGGAAGCGAGATTTCACCACCGTGACTGCTCTCACTCTCAGCACCGCCGCGGCCTCCGGACTGCGGGCCGACGCGATCGTCGTCGGTGTCGCGAAGGGCGCCAAGGGCCCGGTCGTCGCGCCGGGCGCCGAGGCCGTGGACAAGGCCTACGACGGCAAGCTCGCCGACATCCTTCAGACCCTCGGCGCGTCCGGCGCCGAGGGCGAGGTGACGAAGCTGCCCGCGCCGTCCGGTTTCAAGGCACCGGTCGTGGTCGCCGTCGGACTGGGAGCGGTCCCCGCGGACGACGAGACGTACGGCGCCGAGGAACTGCGCCGCGCCGCCGGTGCCGTCGCCCGCGCGCTGGCCGGCACCAAGAAGGCCGCCTTCGCCCTGCCGCTGACGGACGCCGCCGACGCGGGCGCCGTCGCCGAGGGCGCGCTGCTCGGCGCGTACTCCTTCGACGCGTACAAGGAGAACGGCCAGAGCGCCAAGGGCAACGGCAAGGCCCCACTCGCCGAGGTGGCGCTGCTCGGCGGCAAGCCCCGCGACAAGGCGTACAAGGCCGCGATCGAGCGCGCCGTCGCCGTCAGCGAGGAGCTCAACCGCGCCCGCGACCTCATCAACACCCCGCCGAACGACCTGAACCCGGAGGCGTTCGCCGCCGTCGCGCAGGCCGCCGCCAAGGAGCACGGCATCAAGGT
The DNA here is from genome assembly GCF_040606085.1 of Streptomyces sp. NPDC005485. Lineage (NCBI taxonomy): Bacteria > Bacillati > Actinomycetota > Actinomycetes > Kitasatosporales > Streptomycetaceae > Streptomyces > Streptomyces sp. NPDC005485. The sequence goes on from NZ_JBEXDZ010000147.1 coordinate 7,880, forward strand.
GGAGGTGCTCGACGAGAAGGCCCTGACCAAGGGCGGCTTCGGCGGCATCCTCGGTGTGGGCGTCGGTTCCGAGGCCCCGCCGCGTCTGGTGAAGCTGTCGTACAGCAGCTCCAAGGCGAACAAGCACCTGGCGTTCGTCGGCAAGGGCATCACCTACGACTCGGGCGGCATCTCGCTGAAGCCCGCCGGGCACAACGAGACGATGAAGTGCGACATGAGCGGCGCCGCCGCCGTGTTCGCCGCGGTCGTGGCCGCCGCCCGCCTCGGCCTGGAGGTCAACGTCACCGGCTGGCTCGCGCTCGCCGAGAACATGCCGTCCGGCTCCGCCACCCGCCCCGGCGACGTGCTGCGCATGTACAGCGGCAAGACCGTCGAGGTCCTCAACACGGACGCCGAGGGCCGTCTCGTCCTCGCGGACGCGCTGTGGAAGGCGTCCGAGGAGAAGCCGGACGCGATCGTCGACGTGGCGACCCTGACCGGCGCGATGGTGCTGGCCCTCGGCAACCGCACCTTCGGTGTGATGGCCAACGACGACGCCTTCCGCGCCGCGATCGTCGACGCCGCCGAGGAGGTCGGCGAGGAGTCCTGGCCGATGCCGCTCCCCGAGCACCTGCGCAAGGGCATGGACTCCCCCACGGCCGACATCGCCAACATGGGCGAGCGCATGGGCGGCGGCCTGGTCGCCGGTCTCTTCCTGCGCGAGTTCGTCGGCGAGGGCATCACCTGGGCGCACCTCGACATCGCGGGCCCGGCGTTCAACGAGGCCGGCCCCTTCGGCTACACCCCCAAGGGCGGCACCGGCTCCGCGGTCCGCACCCTGGTCCGCCTCGCCGAGCTGACGGCGCAGGGCGAGCTGGGCTGAGCCCCGCTGCGCCGATCGGGCTGAAGCCCTGCTTCCGCTGGAGGACGGCCCCGGGTCCGCTGGACCCGGGGCCGTCGTCGTGGTGGTACGGACGGGCGTACGGGGGTTTCGCCCTCAACGAAATCCGCAGGTTCCTGCGCATCCGCACCCCCTCGACGTGATGGATCAGACGTCTCACACCCCGGCCCGGCGTCCCGCCACCGGCCGACAGGTGCGAAGATGGGTTCTCGGCAGGACAGGGCCCCCACCACAGGGCCGAAGAAAGAGCGGCCGGACACCAGCCGCCGCCCGGTCGAAGACGACCGGCGTACGGCGCACATGCATGGAGGACGTGACGTGGCGAACGACGCCAGCACCGTTTTCGACCTAGTGATCCTCGGCGGTGGTAGCGGCGGTTACGCCGCGGCGCTGCGCGGAGCGCAGCTGGGCCTGGACGTCGCCCTGATCGAGAAGGGCAAGGTCGGCGGCACCTGCCTGCACAACGGCTGCATCCCCACCAAGGCTCTGCTGCACGCCGGAGAGATCGCCGACCAGGCTCGCGAAGCCGGTCAGTTCGGCGTGAAGACCACCTTCGAGGGCATCGACATCGCGGCCGTCCACAAGTACAAGGACGGCGTCATCTCGGGCCTCTACAAGGGTCTGCAGGGTCTTATCGCGTCCCGCAAGGTGACGTACATCGAGGGCGAGGGCCGCCTGTCGTCCCCGACCTCCGTCGACGTGAACGGCCAGCGCATCCAGGGCCGCCACGTGCTCCTCGCGACCGGCTCCGTGCCGAAGTCGCTGCCGGGGCTGGAGATCGACGGCAACCGCATCATCTCCTCCGACCACGCGCTGGTCCTGGACCGGGTCCCCGAGTCCGCGATCGTGCTCGGCGGCGGTGTCATCGGCGTCGAGTTCGCCTCGGCGTGGAAGTCCTTCGGGACCGACATCACGGTCATCGAGGGCCTCAAGCACCTCGCCCCGCTCGAGGACGAGAACTCCTCCAAGCTTCTTGAGCGCGCGTTCCGCAAGCGCGGCATCAAGTTCAACCTGGGCACCTTCTTCTCGAAGGCCGAGTACACCGCGAACGGTGTCAAGGTCACCCTTGCCGACGGCAAGGAGTTCGAGGCCGAGGTGCTGCTCGTCGCCGTCGGCCGCGGCCCGGTCTCGGCCGGTCTCGGCTACGACGAGCAGGGCGTCGCGATGGACCGCGGCTACGTCCTGGTCGACGAGTACATGCGGACGAACGTCCCGACGATCTCCGCCGTCGGTGACCTGGTCCCGACGCTCCAGCTCGCGCACGTCGGCTTCGCCGAGGGCATCCTGGTGGCGGAGCGTCTGGCCGGTCTGAAGACCGTTCCGATCGACTACGACGGCGTGCCCCGGGTGACGTACTGCCACCCCGAGGTCGCCTCCGTGGGGATCACCGAGGCCAAGGCCAAGGAGATCTACGGTGCGGACAAGGTCGTCACTCTGAAGTACAACCTCGCGGGCAACGGCAAGAGCAAGATCCTCAACACCTCGGGCGAGATCAAGCTCGTCCAGGTCAAGGACGGTGCCGTGGTCGGCGTCCATATGGTCGGAGACCGTATGGGCGAGCAGGTCGGCGAAGCTCAGTTGATCTACAACTGGGAAGCGCTGCCCGCCGAGGTCGCTCAGCTGATCCACGCCCACCCGACGCAGAGCGAGGCGCTCGGCGAGGCCCACCTGGCCCTCGCGGGCAAGCCGCTGCACTCGCACGACTGATCTCGCCGAGCTTTCCGGGATTCAGTCACCGCGTCGACCTGGGCGCGACGACCACAGACTTCCGCACCATCGTTAAGGAGCAACAGAAACCATGGCGGTTTCCGTAACCCTTCCGGCGCTCGGTGAGAGCGTCACCGAGGGCACTGTCACCCGCTGGCTGAAGGCCGAGGGCGAGCGCGTCGAGGCCGACGAGCCGCTGCTGGAGGTGTCGACCGACAAGGTCGACACCGAGATCCCCTCGCCCGCCGCCGGTGTGCTCGCATCCATCAAGGTCGCCGAGGACGAGACCGTCGAGGTCGGCGCCGAGCTGGCCGTCATCGACGACGGCACGGGCGCCCCGGCGCCCGCCCCGGCCCCTGCTGCCGAGCCGGCCCCCGCGGCCGCTCCGGAGCCGGCTCCGCAGGCCGTCCCGTCCACCGAGGCCGCCGCCCCCGCACCGGCCCCCACCGCCGAGGCCGCCACCGGCGGTTCCTCCGCCACGGGCACCGACGTCGTCCTTCCGGCTCTTGGCGAGTCGGTCACCGAGGGCACCGTCACCCGCTGGCTCAAGGAGGTCGGCGAGGAGGTCGCGGAGGACGAGCCGCTGCTCGAGGTCTCCACGGACAAGGTCGACACCGAGATCCCGTCGCCGACCGCCGGCGTCCTGCTGGAGATCGTCGTCGGCGAGGACGAGACCGCCGAGGTCGGTGCCCGGCTGGCCGTCATCGGTGCGCCGGGTGCCGCCCCCGCGGCCGCCCCCGCTGCTCCGGCCGCGCCCGCCGCCGCTGCCCCGGCTCCGGCTCCGGCTCCGGCCCCCGCTGCTCCGGCCGCTCCGGCCCCCGCCGCTCCGGCTCCGGTCCAGCCCGCCGCACCGGCTCCCGCCCCTGCCGCGCCCGCTCCGGTCGCGCCCGCCCCCGTCACCCCGGCCCCGGCGCCCGCCGCGATCTCCGGTGACGACGGTGCGTACGTGACCCCGCTGGTGCGCAAGCTCGCCGCCGAGAACGGCGTCGAGCTGGCCTCCGTCAAGGGCACCGGCGTCGGCGGCCGTATCCGCAAGCAGGACGTCATCGCCGCCGCCGAGGCCGCGAAGGCCGCCGCCGCTCCGGCTCCGGCCGCCGCTGCTCCGGCCGCCGCGAAGAAGGCTCCGACGCTGGAGGCCTCCCCGCTGCGCGGTCAGACCGTCAAGATGCCGCGCATCCGCAAGGTCATCGGCGACAACATGGTCAAGGCCCTGCACGAGCAGGCGCAGCTGTCCTCGGTCGTCGAGGTGGACATCACCCGGCTGATGAAGCTCCGCGCGCAGGCGAAGGACTCCTTCGCGGCCCGCGAGGGCGTCAAGCTCTCCCCGATGCCGTTCTTCGTGAAGGCGGCGGCCCAGGCGCTGAAGGCCCACCCGGCCGTCAACGCCCGGATCAACGTCGAAGAGGGCACGATCACCTACTTCGACACCGAGAGCATCGGTATCGCGGTGGACTCCGAGAAGGGCCTGATGACCCCGGTCATCAAGCACGCGGGCGACCTGAACATCGCCGGTATCGCCAAGGCCACCGCCGACCTGGCGGGCAAGGTCCGGGCGAACAAGATCACCCCGGACGAGCTGTCCGGCGCGACCTTCACGATCAGCAACACCGGTTCGCGCGGCGCGCTCTTCGACACGATCATCGTGCCGCCGAACCAGGTCGCGATCCTGGGCATCGGTGCCACGGTCAAGCGTCCGGCCGTCATCGAGACGGAGGAGGGTACGGTCATCGGCGTCCGCGACATGACGTACCTGACGCTCTCCTACGACCACCGTCTGGTGGACGGCGCCGACGCGGCCCGTTACCTGACCGCGGTCAAGGCGATCCTGGAGGCGGGCGAGTTCGAGGTCGAGCTCGGCCTCTGATCCACCTCGCGTCCGCTGCCCCTGTCCGGAATCCTCCGGGCGGGGGCAGTGCCTTGTCTGCCGCTCTACTGCGGCTTGAGGGTCTTGTCCGTCCACAGGACCAGCGTCTCGACCCACACGTTCGGGATCTCCGTCTGGTACGCGGGCGTCAGATGCCGTGCCCGGTACGCCTTCAGGACGTCGTACGTCGCGTCGAGGCAGTCCCGGGAGCCGAGGTCGCCGGAGTCCGGGTCGATGCCGACGAGGAAGCCGCGCTGCTCGACCTCGGTGATCTTCGCGCGGGCCGAGGTCACATCGCCGGTGGAGGAGCCGGTGCAGCGGTAGCGGGTGTACGGGTGCTTGGCGCTGCCGCGGTTGTGGGTGTCCCGGGACATGTCGCTGAGCATCCGGGCGTACGTGCCCTCCGCGTGCCAGGCGCCGATGTAGCCGCCGGGCGGGGTGTACAGGGCGTTGGTCGGGTTCTCGACGGCGCCGTAGACCCAGCGGTCGGTGCCCGTGACCCGGAAGCCCCAGCCGGTGTGGCCGAACTTCTGGGCGCCGTCCGGCTTGACGAAGACACAGGCGCCGCCGGCGCCCTTGGGCTGCCCCGCCGAGCCGAGGCCCACCGGGACGGTGCCCGCCTGCGAACCGCTCGGCTCCCCGGCCGCCGACGTGTCCATCGGCTGGCAGCCCGTCACCCCGAGGACCGTCCCGGCCACGGCCGCCGCGATCCCCCAACGAAGTGCCCGCCCGCGTCCCCGTCCGCTCATGACAACCCCCTGATGGCCCAGGAGCGCCCCTGGCGGGAACCCCTGTGCTCACCGCCACACGTTTGCGCGGCCCGGAGGTTCAACGGGTGACAAGCCCGTGACACGGCCGGGTCGGACCCGGTACGGGGTCTTTACAGGTCCGCCCCCTGTGACAGCGTGTAAGTCTCGTCTCACCTGCGCGAAAGCGCCCCCGTGCACCCCTCTTGGAGGGGACCGCGGCCTTATTGTCTAAACGTCAAACGCCCTTGGGGCAGGTGCGCCCCCTGCGAAGGAGCCCTCATGACCGCGCCCGTCGTCCACTCGCTGCGCGAACAGATCCGCGAGCACATCGTGGAGGGGATCGTGAGCGGGCGCTGGAAGCCGGGCGAGCGGATCGTGGAGCGCCGGATCGCGACCGAGCTGGAAGTCAGCCAGACGCCCGTACGGGAGGCGCTGCGCGAGCTGGAGTCCCTGCGGCTGATCGAGTCGGCGCCCAACAAGGGCGTACGGGTACGCAATCTGACCGCCGCCGACCTGGAGGAGAGCTATCCGGTCCGCGCCGGCCTGGAGGCCATCGCGGCGGAGCTGGCGGCCGCGCGGCTCGCCGAGGACTGCTCGGCCCTGGAGCCGCACGTCGCCGCGCTGTACGAGGCCGACCGGCTGGCGGACGGCACCGGCCAGGTCCGCCACACGGTGGGCTTCCACCGCGAACTGGTCCGCGCCGCGAACAACTCCGTCCTTCTGCACACCTGGGAGGGCCTGGGCATCGAGGTGTTCACGGCGCTGTCGATCCGCTGGCTGGGCACCGTCCAGCAGTCGTACGCGGAGGAGCACGAGGCGCTCGTGGAGGCCTTCCGGCGGCGGGACCCGCTGATCGCGGACCTCGTGAAGGCCCATGTGCTGGGGTGCGCGCCGCGGGCCTGAGGGCGCCTGAGCGGTCCCGGCACAGTGGAGCGTGCAGGCGCTCAGACGTGCCCCGACCTGCGTGAATCCTCGATTTCGCCTTCGATTTCAAGGCACCGGGTGCCTACCCGGAAGGCACCGGGTGCCTACTTTCTCGACTTGAAGAGGTTTTCCCCTTCAACCCTTTGATCGATCATCGATCAGGGAGTTACAGTCACCGACGGGCTCCTACAAGAGCCCGCCGCCCTGTCCTGCCAAAGACCAAGGGCACCCCCGAAAACCCCTTACCGCTGAGGGAGAACGGCGAAGGAACCCCCTTCACGTGCCCCCTCCGTATCCGGAAGGCGGCGCAATGACCGACCCCACCGCAATCCAGCCGAGCGAGCTCGACCAGCTCCCGGACCGCGACCCCGAGGAGACCGCCGAATGGCAGGCCTCCCTGGATGCCGTCACCAAGGCGGCCGGGCCGCACCGTGCCGCGTACCTGATGCGCCGCACACTGGAACGCGCCGAGGGCAACGGTCTCGCGCTGCCCAAGCTGCTTGAGACCGACTACGTCAACACCATCCCCACCGCCGCCGAGCCCGTCGTGGCCGGCGACGAGGAGATGGAGCGGAAGATCACCGCGTGGAACCGCTGGAACGCGGCCGCGATGGTGACGCGCGGTTCGAAGTACGGCGTCGGCGGCCACATCGCCACCTTCGCCTCCGCGGCCTGGCTCTACGAGACCGGCTTCAACCACTTCTTCCAGGGCAAGGAGGCCGACGGCTCCGGCGACCAGCTCTACATCCAGGGCCACGCCTCCCCCGGCATCTACGCCCGCGCCTTCCTCGACGGACGGATCGGCGAGCACCAGCTCGACCACTTCCGCCAGGAGGCCGGCGGCGACGGTCTGCCGTCGTACCCGCACCCGCGACGCCTGCCGTGGCTCTGGGAGTTCCCGACCGTCTCCATGGGCCTCGGCCCGCTCTCCGCGATCTACCAGGCGCGCTTCAACCGCTACCTGACCAACCGCGGCATCAAGGACGTCTCGCAGTCCCACGTGTGGGCGTTCCTCGGCGACGGCGAGATGGACGAGCCGGAGTCGACGGCGGCACTCGCCCTGGCCTCACGCGAGGGCCTGGACAACCTGACCTTCGTCATCAACTGCAACCTGCAGCGCCTCGACGGCCCGGTCCGCGCGAACTTCAAGATCGTGCAGGAGCTGGAGGCGCAGTTCCGCGGCGCCGGCTGGAACGTCGTGAAGACACTGTGGGGCACGGCCTGGGACGAGCTGTTCCGGCTCGACACCACGGGCGCGCTGGTACGCCGGCTGCGCCAGGTACCCGACGCGCAGGTGCAGACGTACCAGACCCGCGACGCCGCCTACATCCGCCAGGACTTCTTCGGCGCCGACCCGGCGCTCGTCGAGATGGCGAAGCTGCTGAGCGACAACAAGATCCTGGAGTGCTTCCACCTCTCCCGCGGTGGTCACGAGGCGCGCAAGGTGTACGCCGCCTACCGCGCGGCCCTCGCCCACAAGGGCGCGCCGACCGTGATCCTGGCCCAGACGGTCAAGGGCCACACGCTCGGCGAGGGCTTCGCGTCGAAGAACGCCAACCATCAGATGAAGAAGCTGACGGTGGACGAGTTCAAGAAGATGCGTGACGTCCTCGAACTCCCCATCTCCGACAGCCAGTTCGTCGACGGCCAGGTGCCCTACGGCCACCCCGGCGCAGACGCCCCCGAGGTCCGTTACCTCCAGGAGCGCCGCGCGGCCCTCGGCGGCCCCGCCCCGGCCCGCCGTACGCACGCGCTCGCGCCGCTGCCCGCGCCCGCCGACAAGACGTTCGCCGCGTTCGACAAGGGCTCCGGCACGCAGAACATGGCGACGACGATGGCCTTCGTCCGCCTGGTCAAGGACCTGGTCCGCGACAAGCAGACCGGCCGTCGCTGGGTGCCGATCGTCCCCGACGAGGCGCGCACCTTCGGCATGGAGAGCCTCTTCCCCTCCCTCGGCATCTACTCGCCCAAGGGCCAGACGTACGAGCCGGTCGACCGCGACCAGCTGATGTACTACAAGGAGGCCAAGGACGGCCAGATCCTCAACGAGGGGATCACCGAGGCCGGTTCCATGGCGGACTTCATCGCCGCGTCCACCGCGTACTCCACGCACGGCGAAGCGATGATCCCCTTCTACATCTTCTACTCGATGTTCGGCTGGCAGCGCACCGCCGACCAGATGTGGCAGCTCGGCGACCAGCTCGGCCGCGGCTTCCTGGTCGGCGCCACCGCCGGCCGTACGACGCTGACGGGCGAGGGCCTCCAGCACGCCGACGGGCACTCCCCCGTGATCGCCGCGACGAACCCGGCCGCGATGTCGTACGACCCGGCGTTCGCGTACGAGATCTCGACCATCGTCAAGGACGGTCTGCGCCGGATGTACGGCGAGGCCGCGCCCGGCGAGGACCCGAACGTCTTCTACTACCTGACGGTCTACAACGAGCCGATGCCGCAGCCCGCCAAACCGGCCGCTCCCGGCATCGACGAGGGCATCGTCAAGGGTCTGTACCGCTTCAACACGGCCGAGTCGGCCGGGCTCTCCCCGGCTGCCAACGCCGCCCGGATCCAGCTCATCGGCTCCGGTACGGCCATCCACTGGACCCTCAAAGCGCAGCAGCTGCTCGCCGAGGAGTGGGGCGTGGCCGCCGACGTGTGGTCCGCGACCTCCTGGACCGAGCTGCGGCGCGACGCCCTCGACGCCGACGCGGCGCTGCTGCGCGGCGAGGAGCGGGTGCCGTACGTCCGCCAGGCGCTGCACGGCGCCGAGGGCCCGGTGCTCGCGGTCTCCGACTACATGCGCCAGGTCCCCGACCAGATCGCCCAGTGGGTCGAGCAGGACTACTCCTCGCTCGGTGCGGACGGCTTCGGCCTGTCCGACACCCGTGAGGCGGCCCGTCGCCACTTCGGCGTCGACGCCGAGTCGATCGTGGTCGCGGCGCTGGCCCAGCTCGCCCGCCGCGGCGAGGTCAAGGCCTCGTCGGTGAAGGAAGCCAGGGAGCGCTACGGCCTGTAGAGCCGCTGCGCGGTTGCTCCGCAACCGCTCTGCCGAGGGGGTACGGCCGTCGCCGTGCCCCCTTCGCTGTCGGTGCCGCCCGGCATCATGAACGTATGCGCGCTGCCCGCCTGATCAAGATGGTGCTGCTGCTCCAGTCCCGGCCGTCGATGACCGCCGGTGAGCTGGCGCGGGAGCTGGAGGTGTCCGAGCGGACGATCACGCGCGACGCGCAGGCGCTGTCGGAGGCGGGGGTCCCGGTGTACGCGGACCGGGGGCGGGCCGGCGGCTACCGGCTGATCGGTGGGTACCGGACGCGGCTGACGGGGCTGGCGCGCAGTGAGGCCGAGGCGCTGTTCCTGTCCGGAGTGCCCGGGGCGCTTCGCGAGATGGGGCTGGAGGACGCGGCCTCCGCGGCCCGGCTGAAGGTGTCGGCCGCGCTGCTGCCGTCCATGGGGGACGCCTCGCGGACGGCGGCGCAGCGGTTCCATCTGGACGCGCCCGCCTGGTTCCGGGAGACCGGGACGCCCGCGCTGCTGCCCGCGGTCGCGGAGGCCGTGTGGGACGACCGCCGGATCACCGCGCGCTACCGGCGCGTCAAGGGGGAGGCGGCGGACGTCCAGCGGGAACTGGAGCCGTACGGGCTCGTGCTGAAGGCGGGCGTCTGGTACGTGTGCGCCCGGGTCCCCGGCCCCGCGCCCTCCTTTCGCGTGTACCGCGTCGACCGGTTCACGGCGGTGGAGCCCGCGGCCTCGGATGAGCGCTTCTCTCGCGACGAGGGGTTCGACCTGCCGGGGTTCTGGGAGGAGAGGGCCGAGGAGTTCGCGCGGTCGATCCTGCGGGCCGAGGTCCTCGTACGGCTCTCTCCCGAGGGGGTGCGGAGACTGGCGTACGCGGTTGATGCCGTGGCCGCGCGGGAGGCGTTGGCGGGGTGCGGTTCCCCCGACGCGGGGGGCTGGGTGACCGTGACGCTGCGCGTGGAGTCGCACGAGGTCGCGCACACGCAGTTGACGGGGCTGGGGGCTGAGGTGGAGGTGGTCTCGCCCGGGGCGTTGCGGGACCGCTTCGCGGGGGATGCGGGGCGGTTGGCGGCGCTGTACCGGTGACGGTTGCCGCCGGCGGTCCCTCTGCGCCGCCTGCCCGCCCACCCGAAGTGCCCCTCTTCTCCACTCACCTTCCCCCCGCCTCATTCCTTCGGCATGTGCACGCATAACAATCTGCGGCACTCCGCGTGCGTCCCTCCTCTTCAGGACCGATGCTTGTCCCGTGATGGACGAGACGGAGTTCTGGGAGCTGGTGGACACGACCCGCGAGGCCGCCGAGGGCGACCCCGAGGACCACGCCGACCTGCTCATCGAGCGGCTCGGCCGACTGGACCCGGACTCGGTCCTCGACTTCGCCCGGCACTTCGAGTCCCGCTACAACCGCGCGTACCGCTGGGATCTGTGGGGCGCCGCCTGGGTGCTGCTCGACGGTGCGAGCGACGACGCCTTCGACTTCTTTCGTTGCTGGCTGATCGGCCAGGGCCGGGAGGTCTTCGAGGGCGCGCTGCACGACCCGGACTCGCTCGGCGATCTTCTGGCCGACTTCGACGAGGAACTGGACGGCGACGGCGAGGAGCTGGGGTACGCGGCGGACGAGGCGTACGAGCAGCTCACCGGTGTCGTCGCGCCGGATCTGGGCATTGCGCCCGCGGCTCCCGAGCCGGAGGGCACCCCGGTCGAATTCGAGAACGAGGCGGTGCTCGCGGAGCGCTACCCCAAGCTGTGGGAGCGGTTCAGGAACGAGGGCTGACGTACGGCGACGGCGCCGTACGGGGCACACCGACCGGGTGCGCGTCGGCGTGTGCGTGGTGAAGCGGCGCCGCGTTCGCCCGGTCCAGCGCGGACGCGGTGACCGCGGCCGGGCCGATGACGACGCTCACCACCGCGCACACCACGGTCCAGGGGCTCCGCAGGACGCCGGCCCAGCGGTCAGTGGTCTTCGTACGGCTGCTGCTCATGTGTTCTCCCCACCTCCGGTCGGCTGTACGCGGACCAGGCTAGGGAGCGGGGATCTGAGGGCCCCTTGACCCGACTGTGGACCGTCTGTGAACACGGCGGGCCCGGCGGGCCCGGCTAGCGGCCCTGGAGACGGGCGGCCCTCTCGCGGATCTCGGGGAGCTTCGCGGTGAGGGCGGCGCCGGGGCAGCTGGTCATGAAGCCCGCGTTGTGACCGGCGAGGGTGGGGAGCTCGGCGGCGGTGCCGGACGCGTAGCGGCTGAGGTTGTTGCTGGAGACGAGGCGTACTTTCGCGCGCGGGTCGACATGGGAGAGCCCGAGCTTCCACGCGGCGAGGGCGGCGATCGCGTCGGTCATCGCCCGGGGCACGGGCGTTCCCGCGGTGAAGGTGCCGAGGGCTGCGATGCCGGCGGTGCGGTGGTTGAAGCCCTGGGTGTGGGCGCCGGTGACGGGCCGGCCGACGCCGCCCGCACGGCCCTCGTAGATCGTGCCGCAGCGGTCGACGAGGAAGTTGTAGCCGATGTCGTCCCACTGCCGGGCGCCGATCTGACCGGCGTAGAGGTAGCGGATGATGCGGGGCGCGTCGGCGCAGTCGTACGCGTTGGGCGAGTCCGTGTGGTGGATGAAGACGGCGACGACCCGGTCGTCGTAGCGGGCGGGCGGCGGGTTGCGCGGCACGCTGGCGTCCAGCCAGCGCGAGCGGGGCACGATGGCGGGCCTGGGGGCGGAGTGCGCGACGGCGGGCCGGGCGGCGGCCGAGGGCCGGTCGGAGTGGGCCCTCGTACGGTCCACTCCGACCGAGCAGAGGACGAGCGCGAGGACGGCGGCGAGCCCGGGGAGACCGGCGAGCACCATCAGCAGGCCCCGGGGCATTCGCCCCTTCGCCGCCCGGACACGCACCGCGAACGGCATCAGCGCCGTCGCGAACGGCGGGCGTGCCGCGCGCCGCAGCCGGGCGGCGACGCCGGGTATTCGTGGCCGCGCGGCTCGCCGTTCCCGTGGCTCCCGCGCTCTCCGGAACACACGCATGTCCCCACCCTGACCCCGATCCGGGCGTCTCGCGATGTGTGGTGTGCCACCTGGTGGAACCATCGTCCCGGTCCGGGACGTTTCTACAGGTCCAGGCGTGCGTGCGGGGTTTTTCCGCGACGCGCTCGCGTGGCTGATCACTGGGCCCGCCCTGCGCGTACTAAGGGGCCCCAGAGAAAGGCGGCTCCGTGGACGTGCTCGACATCCTGCTGTTGCTGGTGGTCCTGGCCTATGCGGCCTCCGGTTACCGGCGGGGCCTGGTCGCGGGCTGCGTCTCGCTGGCCGGATTCGTGGGCGGTGCCGTCATCGGCGTATGGGTGCTGCCTTGGGTGATGGACCTGGTGGAGGCGGGAACACCGGCGGCGACGGTGACGGCGGTGCTGACGGTGCTGGTCCCCGGCGTGGTCGGCCACGAGCTGGCGGGGCGGCTCGCGCTGCGACTGCGCCGAGAGCTGGACATCGGCCCGCTGCGGGTGGCCGACGGGATCGGCGGAGCCGCGGCGAACACGGTAGCGGTGCTTCTGGTGGCCTGGGTCGCCGCGAGCGTGCTGGGCGCGTCCTCGTCCACGCTGATCACGCAGTCGATCCGCAACTCGGCCCTGCTGGGCGCCGTACAGAAGACGATGCCGGACACGACGCCCACCTGGTTCTCGCGCGCGACCTCGGCCCTCGCGGACGCGGGCTTCCCGCAGGTCTTCAACCCCTTCGAGAACGAGCCGACGGCGGGGGTCGCCAAGCCCTCCGGGGACAGCGTCACGGCGAGCGCGACGAACGCCGCCAAGCTGAGCACGGTCAAGGTGGAGGGCGTCGCCGGCAACCAGGGCCGCGAGGGCAGCGGCTTCGTGTACGCGGCGCAGCATGTGATCACCAACGCCCACGTGGTGGCGGGCATCGACGACCCGAACGTACGGGTGGGCGGGGTGGGCCGGGCGTACGAGGCGAAGGTGGTGTTCTTCGACCCCGACAAGGACGTCGCGGTGCTGTATGTGCCTCAGCTGCGGGCGCCGCTGCTCCGCTTCGACGACAGTGCCTCGCGCGGCGACTCGGCGGTCGTGGCGGGCTATCCGCAGGACGGCGGCCTCGACCTGCAGGCGGCGACGGTGGCGAGCCGGATCCACGCGACCGGCCGGAACATCTACAGCTCGGACACCGTCACACGCGAGATCTACTCCATCCGCTCCACGGTCCGCCCGGGCAACTCCGGCGGACCGCTGCTGACCACGGACGGCCGGGTGTACGGCGTGGTCTTCGCGAGGTCGACCTCGGACGACGAGACGGGGTACGTGCTGACGGCGAACGAGGTCGCGGGCGACGCCCGGAGCGCGGCGACGGCGACGACCCCGGTGGACACGGGCGACCTGGTCACCTCATGAGCGCGGGCGCTCCTGCTACAGGGAGCGCCCCATGAGTACGTCGTCCACGTACTCCCCCTCCAGGAGGAACTCCCCGGGCAGGATCCCCTCCACCACGAAGCCCTCCGACTCGTAGAGCTTGCGGGCGGGGGTGTTGTGCCCGAGGACGCGGAGCGCGATCCGCCGCGCCCCCTGCCGACGGGCCTCCGCCTGTACGGCGCGCAGGAGCGCGCGTCCGACACCGGCGCCGCGCGCCGCGTCGGCGACGACGAGACCCTGGATCTGCCGGACATGGGCGTTGCAGGCGAGGGAGGTGGGGTAGCCGAGCCGGATGTAGCCGACGAGTTCGCCGTCGATCTCGGCGACGAGATGGTCCCGGGGCCCGAACCGCTCGCTGTAGAAGGGTTCGTACGGCGGCCGGGGACGCGGCTGGACGGCATGCATCGGGGACCAGGTGTCACGGTCGAGACGACCGAGGGCGTCCTCGTCGTCGAGGGTGGCGGTACGTATGTGCGGTACGGGCATGAAGCTCACTGTAGGACGGCGCAGCCGCCTCACGTCGCGTGTTTTCCCCTCCCTGTCCTCCTCTCCCCCTCCCCCTCCCCTCCTCTCCCCTGATGTCCTCTTGACCGGGCGCGAGGCAGGATGGACCCATGAACGATGCGCCCCTGGCCCCCGGTTCACGTGTGGTGATCGCCGGTGCGTCCGGCATGATCGGTTCGGCGCTGACGCGCTCCCTGACCGCTGACGGGCACGAGGTGGTCCGACTCGTCCGCCGGGCGCCGCGTGCACGGGACGAGATCCAGTGGGACCCCGAGGGCGGCCGGATCGACGCGGGGGCGCTCGCCGGGGCTGCCGCGGTGGTCAATCTCGCGGGGGCGGGAGTCGCCTCGCGGCGCTGGACGAAGGCGTACAAGGAGCGGATCCGCTGCAGCCGGGTGCTCGGCACGGCGACGCTGGCCAAGGCCGTGGCGTCCCTCGACGAGCGGCCGCGGGTCTTCGTCAACGGCACTGCGATGGGGTTCTACGGCGACACGGGCGGGCGCCCCGTGGACGAGACGGCGCCTGCCGGGGAGGGGTTTCTTCCCTCCCTGTGCGTGGAGTGGGAGGGGGCGGCGACTCCCGTGCGGGAGGCCGGGGTTCGGACGGCGTTCGTGCGTACCGGGCTGGTCGTGGCCCGCAGGGGCGGGGCCTGGGGCAAGCTCTTTCCGCTCTTCAAGGCGGGGCTCGGGGGGCGGTTGGGGGACGGCAGCCAGTACTGGAGTTTCATCGCGTTGCACGACGAGGTGGCCGCGATCCGGCATGTCATCGACACGGACTCCCTGTCCGGGCCGGTGAACCTCACCGCGCCGGAGCCGCTGACCAACCGTGAGATCACGGAGGCGATGGGGCGCGTCCTGCACCGGCCCACGCTGTTCACCGCCCCTGCTCCGGTGATCCGGCTCGCTCTCGGTGAGATGGCCGGCGATATCCTGGGCAGCCAGCGTGTCCTCCCCACCCGCCTCCTCTCCTCGGGCTTCACCTTCGCGTTCCCGACAATCGACTCCGCCCTACGATCAGCTCTGCGCTGACGAAGCCCCCCGGGTGCCCTCCGGCTTTGCTCGCTCACCCGGGGTGGGTGGGCATACCCCGGGTGCCCCTTGCTCGAACGGTCACCCGGGGGTGGGTGGGCAAACCCCTCTCACCCCTCGTTTGAACGGTGACCCGGTGTGGGTGCCGGCCGGGGGTGGGTCACGCAACTCGGCGCTTACGAGGTGCCGCTGCGCCCACCCGTGCCGCCCCTAGCGGCACGATTGCCCGCAGTAACGAGGCCTCGCCGGCCCCCGGCGCCACACGCACCCCGCTGCCGGGTGGGCAACCGCCCCCAGCCGCAAGCCCACCCGCAGTAACGAGGCTTCGCCAGCCCCCGGCGTCACACGCACCCGCCGCCGCTGGGTGGGCAGCCGCCCCTAGGCGCACGCCCGCCCGCAGTAACGCGGCTTCACCAGCCCTCCAGCGCCACACACCCCAAGCCGCACGACTGCCCGCAGTGACGCGGCTACGTCGGCCCCCGCCTCCCCACGCACCCGCAGCGAAGCGGCAGCCGCAAGCCCCCACTCCCCAGCCCCCACGCACCCGCAGTCGCCGTACGCACGGAAGGGTCCGTGCCGGTACGTCTCTGCCCGTCGCGTAGCAGGCCCCCAGCCAAGCTTCGCCGTGCTCGACCCCGGGCAGTCGTGCGGCTTGGGGTGTGTGGCGCTGGAGGGCTGGTGAAGCCGC
>NZ_JBEXDZ010000148.1:0-23620 GCF_040606085.1 Streptomyces sp. NPDC005485
GTGGACACCGCTGCGCTCGAAGTAGCGGTGCGCGATGACGGGTTCGCCGATCTGGCGGCTGGTGGCCAGGTCCCACAGGCTCAGCATGCCGGACCAGCTCGGCCAGCAGCGGGCGCAGCGGGTGGCGGCGGTGCAGATCGTCCGCCCGGTACGACGCGAAGACCGCCAGGCGGTGCGCGGGGGTGCCGCCCGCCGGCCGTTGCAGCACCCCGCGGCTGAGCAGGAACCGCAGCAGGTCGCGGGAGGACTGGTCCGCCCAGTGGAGGTCCTCCAGGACCAGCAGCAGCGGCGCGGTCTCGGCGACGTCGGCCAGCAGTCCGGCCACCCCCTCGAAGACCTGCAGTCGGCTGCCCTCGGCTCCGCCGCCGAGCAGCCGGTCGACCGCGGGGTGCGCCGCGCGGGCGGCAGCGAACCTCTCGTCGGCGGCGAGCGCGCCGAGGATCTCGGTGAAGGGGAGGTACGGCAGGCCCACATCGCCGAGGTCGACGCAGTGCCCGGTGAGCACGGTCATGCCGGCGCGGGCGGCGTGCGCGGAGGCCTCGGTCAGGACGCGGGTCTTGCCGACGCCGGCATCCCCGGAGATCAGCACGGCGCGGGGGTCGCCCTCCCGGGCGCGGTCGAGCGTCCCGGTCAGCCGGGCCAGTTCGTCGTCCCGGCCGATGAGCGGCGTACCGAAGGTCTGTGACACGGGGTCCATCCTGGCACGCGGCACGGACACCGGGCGTGGGCGTTTTCCGGGGACGCTCGCCGGGGGGTCCCGCCGGGCGGGCCAAAAACGCGCCGGCCGGGGCTGGAAGATCCAGCCCCGGCCGTGACGTGTCGACGATCCTGCTGTTTGCTACCCGTTCCCTGCGGCTTGCTGATTGCTGCTTGCGGCCCGCTCAGACGAGTACCTTCTCCGCCGCCGGCTCCGCGATCTCGGCCCGCTGGGTCTCCGGGGCCTCGGCGTCGCGGACGTGCACCCGGCGCAGGGTCGCGGTGGCGAGGACCGCCGCGCCCAGCAGGATGACCGCTCCGGCGATCGCCGCCGCGTGCATTCCGCTGGTGAACGCGTCCCGGGCGGCTGCCGCGAGGGCGTCACCGGTGCGTCCGGGCATCTGCCGGGCCACGGCGAGGGCGCCGCCCAGCGTCTCGTGGGCCGGGGCGGGAACCCCGGTGCCGATCTCGTTGCGGTAGACGGCCGTACCGATGGAGCCGAGGACGGCCATGCCCAGGGCGCCGCCGAACTCGGCGCCCGTCTCCAGCAGGGAGGAGGCGGTGCCCGCGTTGGCGACGGGGACGGTGCTCAGGGCCAGGTCCATCATCTGGGACATCACGACGACGATTCCGGAGGCGAGGACGCCCGCTCCGACCAGCGTCAGCCACAGGGAGTCCGTGCCGGTGAGGGCCAGCAGGCCGTAGCCGCAGGCGGCGACGGTGAAGCCGCCGGAGACGACGTGGGCGCGGTGCACGCCCTTCTGGACCAGTTGCGCGGCGACCGGAGCGGCGACTCCGACCAGGACGGCGGGGAGCAGCGACCAGAGTGCGGCCTCCATGGAGCTCTTGCCGAGCACCGACTGCAGGTACTGGGTGGTGAAGTACGCGGAGCCCATCATCCCGAACGAGGAGACGAGGTTGAGGACGACCGCCGGTGCGAAGCCGCGGCCACGGAACAACTTCGGTGAGATCAGCGGGGACTTGGCGGTGCGCTGGCGCAGCACGAAGAGGGCGGCGAAGACCAGGCCGACGGCGACGGAGACGACGTACTGCGTCTTCCAGCCCTCGGAGGGGATCTCCTTGATGCCGTAGATGACGGGGAGCACGGCGGCCATGGACAGCGGGACGCTGAGGAGGTCGAAGCGGCCCGGCTCGGGGTTCTTCGACTCCGGCAGCAGGATCGGGCCGAGGGCCAGCAGCAGCACCATCGCGGGCAGGTTGACCAGGAAGACCGAGCCCCACCAGAAGTACTCGACGAGGACGCCGCTCATCACCGAACCGAGGGCGACGCCGCCGGTCATCACGCCGGACCACAGGCCGATCGCCTTCGCACGCTGACCGGGATCGGTGAACATCGTGCGGATGATCGCCATCGTCGACGGCATGAGGGTCGCGCCGCCGATGCCGAGGAGCGCGCGTGCCGCGATCAGGGTCTCGGGGCTGTTGGCGTACGCGGCGATGAGGGATGCGGTGCCGAAGGCGGCGGCCCCGAGGAGGAGGAGCTTGCGGCGGCCGATGCGGTCGCCGAGCGAGCCCATCGTCATCAGCAGGCCGGCGAGCACGAACGCGTAGATGTCGAAGATCCACAGCTGCTGCGTGCCGGTCGGCTCCAGGTCCGCGCTGATCGAGGGGATCGCGAAGTAGAGGACCGAGACGTCCATCGAGACCAGCAGCAGCGGAAGCATCAGGACGCCGAGGGCGGTCCATTCGCGGCGGCCGGCGAGGGCGCCGGGAGCGGGGGTCGTGCTCGTCGAGTTCGTCATGGCAGGAACTGTACGGGCGTCATAAACACTTGTCTAGTACGAGCGTATAAAACATTTGTGTATGAGGCTCGCGCGCTGCTCTCACCTGCGGAGATAGCCATAAACAAATGTGTAAGACGAGCGTGTGAGACGGCTGTCTGGGTCGGGGGTAGCATGGCTGTATGGGACACCGTGAAGATCTGCTGGAAGGCGCCAAGCGCTGCCTGCTGGAGAAGGGGTTCGTGCGCACCACGGCGCGCGACATCGTGAAGGAGTCCGGGACCAACCTGGCGTCCATCGGCTACCACTACGGGTCGAAGGACGCCCTGCTGGTCAAGGCGTATGTCGCGCTGATCGAGGAGACGGGGGACCGCTTCGACCCCGGTGCGGACACCCGGGCGACGGCCGCCGCCGGCTCGCTGGAGAGGTTCCGGGAGGTGTGGGCGAGCGTCATCCGCGCGCTGCCCGAGTCGCGGGCGGTGTGGATGCTGAGCCTCGAACTCATCCTCCAGGGCGACCGTATGCCCGAGGTGCGCACCCTGCTGTCCGAGGCGCAGGAGCAGGGCCGTTCGGGAATGATCCCCCTGTTCAGCGGTATCCCCGAGGATGAGCTGGACAAGGAGACCGTGGCCACCGAGGGCCGCTTCTACCAGACCCTTCTCCAGGGGCTCATGATGCAGTGGATCTTCGAACCCGGCTCGGCGACGGACGCCGACCAGCTCACCGAGGGGCTGCGCCGGGTGATGGAGGCCGCCGCGAAGTCGCAGGACGAGTCGCAGAGCTGAACTCGGTGGTCAGGCCCGTACGAGCCTGCCCTCGCGCATCTCGATGACGCGGTCCGCGAAGTGCCGCACCACCGCCGGGTCGTGACAGATGAACAGGTACGCCAGCCCCAGGTCCTCCTGGAGTTCGGCGAGCAGGTTCAGGATGCCGGCCCGGACGGACGGGTCGAGCGCCGAGACCGGTTCGTCGAGGGCCGGCGGGCGTGGTTCACAGGCCAACGCGCGGGCGATTCCGGCGCGTTGGCACTGGCCGCCCGACAGCTCGTGCGGGCGGCGGCGGCCGTGCGCCGGGTCCAGGCCGACCCGGTCGAGCAGTTCGGCCACCCGCGAGGGACCCCCGGCGTCCCAGCGCCCCTGCACTCGCAGGGGTTCCGCCACCGCGTCACGGATGCGGTGGCGGGGACTGAGTGCACCGTACGGGTCCTGGAAGACCGGCTGCATACGGGCGAAGACGCCGCAGCTCCCGCTCGTGCAGGCCGGTCAACTCCCGCCCCTCGAAGTGGACGGTTTCCGCTCACTCACCGGCGAGGACGGTTCCCGCCTTCGCGTCGGGCGTCCGCCGGTCCCGGATCGCCGGGACCAGCGCCACCAGCATCAGTACGGCCGTGACGGCGAAGGCCCCCGGACAGCCCATCGCGCCGGCGAGGGTGCCGAAGCCGACCGCGCCGACGCCCATGCCGCCGTCGTACGCCAGGTTCCACAGCGCCGTGACCGTGCCGTACCCGGCGGCCGGAACCCGTGCGTACATCAGGGTCAGCGTGGCGTTCTGGGCGATGCCGAAGCCGATTCCGAAGACCGCCACCCCGGCGAGGACGGCCACCGGGCTGCCGGTCAGCGCCGTGATCAGCATCCCCGCGGCGGAGAGCAGCAGACCCGGCAGCACCAGCCGGGCGGCGCCGTGCCGGTCGCCGTGACGCCCTGCCAGCCAGCGGGCCGCGGTCGAGGCCGCGGGCTGTACGAAGAGGGCGACGGCGACGATCGAGGCGTGCGCCGACGGGACCGCGAGCGGCAGGAACGTCACGACGATCCCGGCCGCGAGCGCGGTGGTCGCGAAGACGACGGCGGGCCGGACCAGGCCCCCCGTGCGCAGGCCCGTCACCACACCCACCGGCTTCCCGGCATCCGGCTCCCGGTCCGGCAGTCCCGGAACGGACACGACCGCCGCGAGTGCGGCCACGCCCGCGGCCACCGCGACCGGCCCGTACCCCACCTGCCCGGCGAGCCAGACGCCCAGCGGCAGCGCGATCAGGGACGGGACGCCGGAGACGACGCCCACCAGGGCCAGGCCCTCGCCGCGCCGCTCGGCCGGGATCAGGGTCGCCGTCAGCGCGCCGCCCGCGACCAGGGTGAGGGCGAAGCCCAGACCGCGCACCAGACAGACCGCGACGATCCACGCCATGCCGTCCGAGGCCGTCAGGACGAGCGCCGGTGCCCCCAGCAGGACAAGACCGGCCACCAGCGCGACCCGATACCCGTAGCGGGCGACGAGGCGGGGGGCGGCCAGTTCGCCGATCACCGTGGAGAGCATCAGCGAACCGGTGGCCAGGCCCGCGCCCGACGCCGTCGCGTAGCGGGGGACGACCGACAGGAGCAGGAAGAAGCTCACCGAGGCCCCGATCATGCTCACGAAGCGGAGCATCAGGGCCCGGGTCAGCAGGGGCGGGCGGACGGTCCCGGAGGCCGTCGGGGCGAGGCTCGTACGCGCAGTGGTCATGTGAACGACGCTAGGGTCCGGCCGGACTGCCGGTAAGCTCCGATTTCATGCCGCTGCAGTGGGCCGGTTTGTCACCCGAGCTGCTCCTGACCGTCGACCGGGAGAGCGGCGAGCAGCTGCGCGCACAGTTGGAACGGCAGCTGCGCGACGCGATCCGCACCGGCCGGCTCGGCGCCGACGAGCGGCTCCCCTCCTCCCGTGAGCTCGCCCGCGCGCTCGGCCTCTCCCGCGGACTCGTCCAGGACTGCTACGCCCAACTCCAGTGCGAGGGCTACCTCGTGACGCGCGTCGGGTCGGCCACCCGGGTCGCGGCCGTGGCCCAGGTGCCGCCCGCCTCGCGCGAGCAGGCCCCCGAACCCCCGCGCCTGCTCGCCGACTTCCGGCACGGCGTACCGGACCTGGGCAGCTTCCCGCTCGCCGACTGGCTGTGGGCGCTGCGCGAGGCGGGCCGTGCGATGCCGACGTCGGACCTCGACTACGGGGACATGCGCGGGAGTTCGGCCCTGCGCGAGGTCGTCGCCGGCTATCTGCGCCGGGTCCGCGCGGCCGCCGCAGATCCCGAACGGATCGTGATCTGCAACGGGTACGCGCAAGGCCTCGGGCTGGCGCTGCGCAGCCTGGCCGCCGCCGGAGTGCGGACCGTGGCGTACGAGGACCCGGGCGGACCCGCCACCGCGACCGCCGCCGCGGCCGTCGCGGGACTGCGTGCCGTCCCCGTCCCGGTCGACGAACTCGGCGTCGACGTACGGGCGTTGGACGCATCCGGCGCCCGGGCCGTCATCGTCACCCCGGCCCACCAGTGGCCGACCGGGGTCGTGCTCGCCCCCGAACGGCGGCTCGCGCTGATCGACTGGGCGACGCGGCGGGACGCGTACGTCATCGAGGACGACTACGACGCGGAGTTCCGCTACGACCGCGAGCCGGTCGGCGCGCTGCAGGGACTGGCCGCGGACCGGGTGATCTCCATCGGCACGGTCAGCAAGTCCCTCGCCCCGGCGCTGCGCCTGGGCTGGCTGCTCTGCCCGCCCGCACTCGCCGCCTCCATCGCGCAGGCCAAGCACCTGGGCGACCGCGGCTCCCCGACCCTCGACCAGCTCGCCCTCGCGCAGCTCATCGAGTCCGGCCGCTACGACCGCCGGCTGCGCCGTATGCGCACCACGTACGCGGCCCGGCGCACCGCCCTCGTCGGCGCCCTCACCGAACACGCCCCCGCCGTACGGCTCACCGGCCTCGCCGCCGGGTTCCACGCGGTCGCGCACCTGCCCCGGGGCGTGGACGAACAGGCGGTCGTGGCCGCCGCCCGGGCGCGATCAGTGGGCCTCTACGGCATGAGCCCCTGCCGGTCCTCGGGGGCGACGGACCCGGTCCAGCTGATCCTGGGATTCGGCGATGTGGGGGAGCGGGCGATCACGGAGGGCATCGCCGCGATCGGGGATCTGCTCACCGCCCCTTCCGGAGGCGGGAGTTGACGCCGGGAGGGGTGTGTGTAGGGTCCACGTCTCAGTGAGCAGCGGGTCCGGCGGAAATGCCAGAATCCGGGCTCGATGAGCAGGGCTGCTGTCGGTGGTCAGTGAGCAATCCCGGTCCGAAGAGCTGTTGCGACACTCACCCTGAGTAAGGACCTTCCACTTCGGGCACGATGTCGCGGCGGTGAGACCCTCAGCTCTGCACAATCGGCCGCCCTGCAGCAGACTGGAACTCGGGGGTTACCGGGACGAGGCTGCCGATGAACTCCGACAAGACCCCGAAACCGGGGGCGGGCAAGAAGACAAGCAAGATCACCGAGAAGCCGACGAAGGGTAAGACGGCGAAGCAGTATCGCCTGTCCGCCAAGTCCGCTGTCGCCAGTACGCGGGAGTCTCAGTCGAAGGGGTCTGGCTCAGGTCGGGGCTTCCGGGCTGGTCAACGGGTGTCTCCCCCTGCGGTGAAGGTGAAGTCAGTTTCGCCGGGGAATGTCCGGCAGTTGCGGCCTCGAAAGCTGGTGCATGAAGGGTGGGGTCCATTCTACGACCTTGGTGGCACTGCCGAGCTGCTCGGCATCTCACGCGACGAGGCCGAGAAACGGGGTGAGGTGCACGAACTTCTGATGGTGAGCACCGCCGACGGAGGTCGCCTCTTTCCGGCCTGGCAATTCACCAGCCGGCACCCGCACAGCCGTGTAGCCAAGGCATTGGCAGTCTTCCGAGATCTACAGTCGAGTCCGTGGCTTGTCGTTCAGTGGGCTACCGCTCCCAACCCGCAGCTGGGCGGCGCTGCGCCCGTCGAGTGGTTGCGGAGCAATCAGCCGCTCGAACCAGTACTTGAAGACGCACGTACTTATGCGGCGAGGTGGTCGAGGTGAGCGAGGCCGCCTACGAACTCCCCGCGCGGCAGCGGCCTCTGCCCGCGCCCCTGCCCGACACAGACCTGCGACAGTTCCCAGTGCGGACCGTGTCAGCGGGCCGTCGATTGTACCGTGTGCATGAATCGGGGTGGGGATGCTGGCACTTCGCATGTCTCAAAGAAGACCGAAGAATTGGATCACGCTTCGACACCACCGAACCAGCGCGGGGCACGTGCTACACCGCGACCGACCCACTGACCGCCTTGGCAGAGGTTCTCGGCTATGCCATCCTCCGCGGTCCGAACATCGCCACCATTGCGCTGGAGGGTCTGTCTGTCTCCTGTGTCACCACCACCCGCCCGTATCGAGTAGCCGACCTGACCCGTCGTAGCTGCCCAATCCTCGGAACCTTGGGAAGGGAATTGTCCGTCCTCCCGTATGCCACGCCGCAGGCATGGGCGCACCGATGGGAACAGGATGGCTTGGATGGGGTCCTGTATTACCCGCGGCACGACGCAAAGACCACGGCGCGGTCCATCGCCCTGTTCGGTCCCGCTGAGGATCCCGGAGAGGACGACTGGCCTGACCCGCCCAAGACCCCGGCTGGAAAGTACTTTCGCTCCTTCGCGCGCGCCTTTGGCCTAATGCCAGGAGCTGTGTAAGGACGACGTCGTAGCTCCGCCGGGTGCCAGGAGCTGATAGCCACGCACCACCCTCGTCGGCAACGGTCCGCAACCGATGCTCGTGATCACCCGGATTTGCTCAGACAGTGCTCGTGATCAGCCGACGGTACACACGAAATTGCAGAACCTACAAAGTCGGTGTATGGTCCGCGACTTCATGGACATTGGCTCCTGGGGAAACGCTGGATCCGCGAGTAGTTAGCAGTGACGTTGTCGGTGGACGGTGAGCAATCAGTGGTTCTCCGTGAACGAGTTGGTGACGGCGACTGATGTATCCAGGGTCGTCCACTCATCCGCGCTCTTGCATACTCATGCCACCTTCAGGCGGATGTTGTGGTGGAGGACGTATCCGAGGCCTGCCTGCGGGGGCGGACCTTGGCGGACCCACGCCAGCGAGGCGTCTGGGCGCGCCGTGGTCGCCGTGTCGCAAAGGGCTGTGTCTGGTCTGCGTCGGCCCCGGTTCGAGGGGCGTCAAGAACGACGATCGCGCAGACAATCCACTTTGCGAGGTGTTCCAATCAGTGAGAAAATTGTGCAATACGCTGCCCTATGAGCGGATGGTGAGGCAACCATGTCCGATACTCACGACCGGTCAAGTAGTGATATGCCCGAGGGTACTCCAGACCAGCCCTTGATGCTTTCAAAGGCGGAGTTTGTGGAGAAGGTTCAGAGTATGGGTAAAGCCACGTACGGCTCCTACGCGACCGAAGCCCCCAAGGGTGGAGAGCGGACCGACTGGCCAAGAGATTACGCCACGGACTAAGTCGTGGCGGAGATCCTGGTACTCAGTGACGAAACAGATGGCCCGGTTTCCGCAGTCGTAGATGAGGTCCGGCGGCGCGGCATTGATCTAGCTATCTGCGGGACCAAGACGCTAACTCAATGCAATCGCTCTCTCTCGATTGAGTTGGATGCATTGGGGAATGCGTCCTGTGCTCTTCGCGACAATAATGGTGTGCCCATTTCGCTGTGCGACGTTAAATCTGTTTGGCATCGCCGCCCCCATCAACCTCGGTCACATCATCCCGATACCCAGGTGCGTCATTTTATCGAGACGGAACATGCGCTAGCCGTGCTCGGCTTGGCGGACGCACTGGAAGTCACGTGGATCAACCACCCTCGAACGGAACAATGGATCGAGCGTAATAAGATCGCACAGCTGAGATTGGCGCGATCCGTCGATCTGCGGATTCCCCCAACGCTTTATTCATCCGACCCCGAGGATATCCAGCGGTTCGCGCAACGCTATGCCACCGTTGCGGTCAAGTCGGCAGCCGGGTGGGTGCGTGAATGCGCGAAAGGGTTTGAAGCCGCATACACACAGCGAATGACGGCCGACGAACTCGTCTCCGAAGCTGCCCGCCTACGGGTGGCTCCAGTTCTAGTACAGCCATACATCGAAAAGCATCATGAGCTTCGTGTCACCATGGTCGGTGACCGCGCCTTTACGTGTCGCATTGATAGCCAAGCCAGCAGTCGAACAGCGATTGACTGGCGGCATTATGATTTCGATAACGTCGCTCATGTTGGGACGTCACTTCCGCGCGAGACTCTAGTGAGTCTGCAGAGATTCATGAGAGTAGCGAATCTGAGATTTGCGGGAATCGATCTCATAGTGGACATGGATGGCAGGTATGTGTTCCTCGAAGTGAACCCTTCAGGCCAGTATTTGTGGCTTGAAGCATTGACGGGAGCCCCTATTACTGCAGCGCTTGCCGACCTTCTTCAAAACGCATCCGAAAGCGATGCCCGCCTGTAGTTGCTGATGCAGGCTGATTTCGACATCCAGTAGCTCAGGAATGCTCCGGGCGGTAGAAGTCGGCGAGACCATCACCCTCCGGAATGCTTGAAAAGAGACCCGGCGGAGATCGCCACTGACGGTAGTAATTGTCAACCGGATCGCGGATTGCTAATCCACTGCTAACGAGCTCGTGCACGGTTGGCCGTGGCCCGTCGAGGTGCGCGTCGTTGTCAGTGTTCACCCTTGAAGGCCGTAGCCGAGAGTGGTGGTCTTCGCTGGTGTGAGAGCAGTCCGGCGACCGCTTGGACGATGTCGCTCATGTGCTCGCGTCGTCCAAGGTGACGCGCCAGAGCCCGCCAGTTTTTCAGGTGTGCGATGCCGTGCTCGACGCGGATACGTCGTGAGGAGTGGGCCTTGCGTTGCTGCCCGTGTCGTTCCTCGTACCAGGCGGGAGCGTTCTTCTTGAACTTGCGATGGGGCGGTGTCACCACCCGTCCGCCGGTCTGGGCGCCCATTCCCTGGTAGCCGGCGTCCGCGAGGATCTCCATGAACGGGCCTTCGGCCAGGAGCTGGACCAGTCCCAGCTGTCGGGCCTGGGTGATGTCGGCGCAACTGCCCGGCCGGACCGGGCTGCAGTACAGCACGCGCCCCTCGGCGTCCGTGAGGACCATGGCCTTCACCGCGTTCTGCTTGGTCTTGCCGGAGACGAATTTGTCCCGGTCCTTGCGGCCCGCGGCCGGGCGCCGCACACGGATCTCCGTGCCGTCGATGATCCCGGTCCGACCGTCGACGCCCAGGTACTCGACGACCTCGGCAAGCGTCTGCAACCGGACGTCGGGAGCGACGGTGCAGCCCCGCTGCGCGAGCAGGGGCCGCACCTCGCCGATGGCGCGCGTGATGGTGGAGCGGTCCACGCCGAACCAGCAGGCCAGAACGTCATGAGTGGTGCCATGGCGCAGACTCACCAAGGTGGCCAGCAGCCGGTCGACGAAGACGAACTTGTGCTTCGCCCCGGCTCCTACAGCCCGTCGCCGCGGCCGGGCCGTCAGGCGCGCCTGATGCTGTTCGTGCCACAACTGCCCTACCTCAGCGACGAGTTCGGCAATCACCGTCGGCGACAGCCCGGTAACCCGGTACTTCGCCACGATCAACTCGCGTGCCCCAGCCCCCACCATGCTCAGTTCAACGAGCTACTCGTGCGCCGAGCCACGGCCAACCGTGCACGAGCTCATTAAGAACGCTGTCACCGATCCTGCTGGCTTATTCCGTGCCCGGCGGGGCTGGCGGCTCGTTGGTCGGAGC
Source organism: Streptomyces sp. NPDC005485 (assembly GCF_040606085.1). Lineage (NCBI taxonomy): Bacteria > Bacillati > Actinomycetota > Actinomycetes > Kitasatosporales > Streptomycetaceae > Streptomyces > Streptomyces sp. NPDC005485. The sequence continues at coordinate 10,984 of NZ_JBEXDZ010000148.1, forward strand.
AGAGGAGATAGCCGCAGCGCTGAACGAGAACCGCATCAACATCCTCGTGCGACATCCAGCGCTGAAGCGGCCGTCCAGCACGTACTGCTAATTAGTCGTTGACGCTCAGGACGGCGCGCGCGCAGCTGACGAATTCCTTCATGGCCTCCTCATGCTCCCTCCAGTACTGGTCAAGCTGGGGGCCTATCTCAGGCTCCATGCAGTCGCTGAGCAGGGCCGACGCTTGCTCTGCGTCCAGGGCCGGGAGCTGGTCGAGAGCCGCAGACGCCGCATCGTGCATCTCCATCATGTTCGCGGCATCGGCTGCATGCGCGGCGCGGAAGGCATCCAGGGCCTCCACGGCCCGGCGGACATCCTCATACTCGGGCCTCCAGACGCTGACACCGGTCAAACGCATGTAGAGCCAGTACGCCTCACCTCGTTGGCGAGCGAGGCGTTGGAGGTTCTGCGCCGCATTCAGAACGCGGGTGGACGCAGTGGCGAGGGAGACTGGAGCGACAAGCTGGAGCACCCCCCAGGCATGGATAAGTTCGTCGTAGGCGGGCGTGGAGGCTCCCGTGTCGGGTTCCCGGAACATCGTGTGCAGAACTCGGCCGAACGCCCTGTCGGTGCGGATCAGGTTCGTCGCTGCGCTGATCCGCTGCTCGCGCAGCGCAGCGGCGTGGGCCGCGGCTGCGGCGTGGTCGGCCTGTTCCCGGACTGCCTGGAGGGTAGCTGTCGCAGCCGTTTCCGCTGCTTCCTTCGCGGCCTTGGCCTGCGCGACGCCCCCGTCGGCTTGCACTTTGGCGCCGAGCCAGACGCCGGCGAAGGTGAAAACGATGGGGAGGAGCCAGACTATGAACGCCTGGTGTTCCTTGAGGAAATCAATCACGCACTGATCTTCTCCTGTGCCGCGGGAGACGCCGGAGCCGACGACACAGCCGGGCTCGGAGAAGCCGGGACCAAATCCCAGCTCAAGACGGAGGCCCCGGAGACTACCGTCTGCGGCGTCGAGCAGCCGTACCCGTCGCTATGATCCGCGTCGTACCGAATGTCAGGTGGCGACCCCCGCTTTCGTCCCCCACAGAAACCGGCCGAGCAGCGCCTGCCGCAGTCACCTTGCTGAACGTGAAAGGCAGACATGACCCGCCGGTTCCTTCCTGTCATAGCCGCCTGCGCGGCAGCACTCCTCGCCGCCGGCTGTAGCGGCCGAGCCCCGCAGCCTGCTGCGGCAGCCCCCACGGTCACGGTCACCCAGACCATCGCGCCCACCTCCACCCCCACACCGACATCCACGCCTGTAGCCAGACGCACTTCGGCCACCCCCACACCGGCCGTCTCCTCGGCTCCCGCGCCAGCCCCGGCCCGCACTCCCCAGGGATCAGTCGCCCTGACCGAATGGCACGACGGCGACGCGACGAACAAGTGCGTGAACGTCATGACCGTCTACGAGAACCGCTCCGACACCGCAGTCATCTCCGTCACCCAGAAGTTCCAGACCTTGTACACGCCCAAGCACGCCGACGGCGAGTACCCCGACGACGTGGACGGCCCAGTCAAGATGCTCACTCAGGACGCGGGCATCGCCCCATACGGGACCCGGACCCTGTACTGGCAGGTGTGCGCGCCCGAGCTGGCCTCCAAGCAGAACCCAGTTCCGGCGGACGGCACCGACTCGTTCATGTCCGAGATCGGCGCCCAGCCTCGCGCCACCGCCTGGGACTGGGCGCAGTAGATCACCCGGTTTCGATCCTGCTCGGCTATTCGGTCACGCGGCGAGGGAGAGGTCGAGGCGGGCAAGGTGACTGACACGGGTGCGGTCGAGCGGGTGGCCGTTCCACCAGGCATCGAGGCGAATGAGGTTGAGCGCAACGGCGGAGAAGACGTGCTCCAGGTGAGTCTTCTGGAGACCGAGGTATCGGGCACGTCTCATCCCGGTGACCGCGACGGCCTGGTGGATGGTTCCCTCGATGCCCGCGCGGGTTCCGTACTTGGCTCGCCACAGCTCGTCGCCCTGCTGGAGGCGGGCATGATCGAGGACTTCTTGCAGCTCGCGGGGTTGCAGGGAGAGAGTCCGGCCGCCGGTCTTCGAGCGGGTGCACTGGTCGCGCACCGGGCAGGGAGGGCATGTCTCCTTGTCGAATTTGATGACGATGGCCTTGGTGCCGCGCAGGGTGGCAGGGCTCCACCAGGTGCTGGTGTCCCCGCGTGGACAGGTGGCCTGCCGCTTGTCCCAGTCGATGGTGAACGCGGTGCGGTCGAACCCGGCGCCTGCACGCGCCTGGGGTGAGCTGTTCATCAAGACCGGGGTGACCAGGGTGACCCCGAAGTTCTTCTTCATCCCCATGATCAACTCGGCGGATGCATAACCGGAATCGAGAAAGTGCTCGGCGGGCAGGAGATCACGGGCGGCGAGCATGTGATGGACCGGTTCGGTCATTTCCGCATCCGTCACCGTGGCGTCGGTGGTCGCGATGCCGGTGATCAAGCGCGGCGGCGGTCCGTCGGCTACGGGGATCAGCGCCTGGCCGTCGGCAGCCGGGTCCTGGTCGTCGATCGTCGCAGGACTCGCTGATGTGGATCTTGTAGCCGGTCCACCAGGAGCCCTGTTTGAGGCCGTAGCGGGCGTCGGTGTCGTACGGGGAGGCCAGCCGCTGTCTGCCGGGCGGGAGGTCTTTGCTCTCCCGCCGCTTCACCTCCGCCCCGGCCTCGGTCACGGTGCGGTGGTAGTTCTGCACCCACATCATGCGCATGACCTGCACCGCCGGGAGTTCGCGCAGCCATGCCGGGGCATCAGGGGCATGCACCGCCTCCAGCAGCGTGAACCCGTCCCGGCCGTAGACCAGGGTCATCTCCTCGCGCTTGCTCGTGGAAGCCGGCGGATGCCAGGAGTGGATCCGTGGGCCGTAGCGTTCGGCCCATTCCCGAACGGGCACCGCCTGGGCCAGCCAGTCCGGGGCCGCGCAGGCCAGCGCCTCCAGCGCGGCCCGCAACGTCTCCCCGGCCAGCTCCAGCCTGTTCAGGTCGCGTACCGCCGCCAGCACGCGGGTGGAGTCGGTGCGCTGCTTGCCTCCGGCCTTGACCAGGCCCCGGTTTTTGAGGGCGGTCAGCAGCAGGTCGAGCACCTTCTCCTCCATCCCGTGCTCGACCAGGCGCGTGCGGAACTCGGACAGCACCGAGGCATCGAACCCGGGATCGTCCAGCTCCAGGCCGAGTGCGTACTTCAGGTCCATGCCGTACCGCCCCCGATGCGCTGCCGCCCGGTCGGTGAGGTTCTCGGCGAACTGCAACACCGTCACCAGCGCCAGTTGACCCGGTGACCAGCCCGGCCGCCCTCTGGCTCCGAACGCCTCGGCGAACTCGGCGTCTGTGAACAACTCGCCCAGCTCGTCACGGACCCGCATCGCCAACGGGTACGGGCCCCGTGCCGCCACCGCCCGCGCCACCTGCGCGGTCAGCTCGGGCACCTTCGGCCACGGCCTCGGCCGCATCGACATTCCACACCCCACCCGCGACCGGGAACGCCAAGACGGCCGCTGCTGCCCCGACCAACGAGCCGCCAGCCCCGCCGGGCACGGAATAAGCCAGCAGGATCGGTGACAGCGTTCTTACCGGCACCCCGTGTTCAGGGCTGAGCGGGTGTGGGTGGAAGCGTTCACGAGGTTGCGGGTTGAGCAGTTCGGGCGGCTACTGAAGGTGGTGCGCGAGCGGGGTGTTCAGGTCATCGTCGAGCACGTGATCGGCCGGATGAAGAACTACAAGATCCTCCGCGACTGCCAGCAACACGGCGACGGCCTCCACCACGCCGTCGCACGCATGCACAACCTCGCCCTTGACACATGACCCAACACGCCAACAACCCAGCTCAGGACGCCTATCCATCGCCTTCTGCAACATCCGTTACGAACTGTCCCGCCCTGTCGTTGCCCCGACGCTCGCTGGCCCGGTGCGAGAGGTGCTACCCAGCGAGTGCAGCCCACTGGCGATCGCATCGCACGTCTATCGGCAGGGACATGAAAATCGCCTGCGGACGACCCGTCACACCAGGCAGCATCAGCAACATGGTGGCGAATGGGCTGTTCGCCCTCAACCTGGTGACGAAAACGAGATGGGGGCTGTGCCATGTCAGACAGGCAGAAGCTACCTCTGAGCCTGATGTACGAACCCGACACGTACCTGTGTTCATGGTTCCTCCCAGACAACACTGGTGGCCACGTCGACATACCCGGCGACCTTGTACTGCGCCCTCTGCGCCCTCCGACCGGGCAGGTCTACGGCACCGTGCCATTGCAGCACACGCAGCACGTCCCAGGCGTTGTTGAAACGGCCTTCCCCCAGTCCATCAGCGTTCCCGTCCTGCACGGGAGGCTGGCCAACGGCGGATCGGTCACTCTGCTGGACGCGCACATCCAACTCTGGGACAAGAGCGGCCACATCACCGGTGCCGCTGCCCTTCTGGGGAACGCTGCCTTCTTCGGTCTTGCCGACGTACCAGAAGCACCTACCGCAGCGATCCCACCCCGAGTCACCTCGGCAACCTTCCAGATCACCGCCCTGGACGCAGCACTTGGTGTTCCCCCTATCAAGGACGTCTCCAATCCTCACCTGCCGGGTGGCGAAGAAGGTCGGTGGGCAGCAACAGTCAACGCCAGCGCCTCAGGCACGTGGTCGGCTGAGGGCGCTGAACTCACCGTGAGTTACTACCACCGCATGCGCGCCATGGATCCATGCGAGTTCAGCCTGGCCTTCAGTCCCGTGGCAACCGTGACCCTGACCGAGGCCAAGCCGCTCGAAATCGCCCTCGACCAGTACATCGAACCGCTGCGCAAGATCCTCTCGATCGCTACCGGTAAGCCCCAGGACCTGTCCTACCTTCACGTGGAACTCGAAGGTCGGGAAGGCAAGTACCAAGTGGTCGGCACCGGCATCACGCAAGCCCCGTTCGCCAGCTCCACCGCGGCTTTTCGAGCCCACAACAGCGCCGTACGAGCGCTCCCCGACAAGCTCTCCCTCCTGGACCTCGTCACGCAATGGTCCCAGTACGCAGCCGCACACCACCCCTTGGTGGAGACGTACGGGGCGATGCTGCACACGCGTGACCAGCACCCGCGCTCCCGCTACCTCTTGCTGGTCCAAGCCCTGGAAGGTCTGTACGGATACGAGAACAAGGGGACGACCGAGCAACGACAGGCCAAGCACACTGCCAGCTACGAAGACGCTCTGGCACGAGCAAAGAAGGATCTAGATGCTGAGATCTTCAAGTTCGTCAAGAAGCACCTGTCAAAAAAGCCGTCCGTGAGTCTCGACATAGCCCTCAACGCTCTGATGACGGGTCTGCCTGTCAACATCATGGACCGCCTGGACGCAACAGAGCTCGTCAAGGAAGTACAGGCCGCGAGCACCACCGCTGCCCTGACCACACCAGGGGCCTTGCGGGTGGTCCGCAACGACCTCGCTCACGGAAATCGCGGCTACGAGCCCCACCAGCTGCAAGTAGTCGTGCGTCTGCTGGAGTTCATCGTGCGTGGACATGCTCTGCGTATCCTGGGATGCCCCGAGGCCGTGATCAGCCGCGTATTCCCCACAGAGTGACTGGCCGTTCAGGGAACTGTGTGTAACACGCTTTAGACTCTCAACTCTCTTGTGAGATGGGAGTTTGGTCATGAGCGACCTGGCGATGGTGGCCGTCGTTAGCGCATATAACCTGCGCTTCATCAGGTACTGGGACGCCGAGGGCCGGATTGTCGGGGACGCCGGGCCGAAGGTGACTCGATCCCTGCCTGGCGTTCCTGGCCTGCGCATGTTCTATGACCAGTCGGACGAAGAGGCTCCGCAACAAGATGTCAATGAGGTGGGTCGTCTGGTGGTCGAAGCTTTCGGCCTTCCGTGCCAGGACGAGATCCGCTGGCCATTCTGTATCTATCTCGCTGACGCTGAGGGGGTCCCTGTGGACATGCCGTCGTGGTTGCGCGACCGCATCCAGGAGGAAGTCAGCCGCGCCCGCGCTGCGACCCGCGCTTGAGACTCCCCGCCAAAGCGTTCGGCAAGCGATAACTACTGAACGTTGCCAACGCCCATGACCACCCGTATTTACTCGGACAGTGCTCAGGATGATCGAGCCGGGCCCGCTGGGGCGCCCTCGTGGAGGGCGCCCCAGGGCCTGTTTCGCGCGGCTTGGCTTGCCCCGGGGCTTTCGGACAGGTCAGCTGATCGCCGAGCGTGCGAAAGCGACCGTGGCGCCGAAGCCGGCTCCGCTGGCTAGCGCGGCTGTGGCCAGCGGGCTGCCAGCGGCGTAGGTGAGGAAGCAGGCCGCCGTGGCGGCCTGCAGGACGATCAGGAACACCACTGCGGACCGCAGGCTCAGCAGCGGCTCCTGGGACCTGTCGTTCCTCGCCATCAGTTCGCCCCCGGGGCCTGGGCCTTGGCCCGCGCGACGATGTCGTCGCCCAGCCGCAGGAGCTTGCGCCGCACCCGCTCACCCATGGCGATGTCCTGGCCGACTAGCTCGGGTGCCTGGCGCCAGTTGATCGGGTCATTCTCGGCCCAGACGCGCGCCACTCTTTGCTCGACGTCCTTCAGCCTGCCGGTCGCATTGCGGACGTGCCGGTTGTCGAATTGCTCGGCCCAGGGCACCACCGTGGCGATGGCCAGGGCCTCCGGCCCCGGGGCGGGAGACAGTAGCTCGATACCCTCCTTCATGTGGCCGATCTTTTGGCCCATGACCTGGTGGTCGCCGTCCAGATCATTGCCCTCCCGAGCACACTTCCGTAGAACGGCGCGCACCGCATCGGCGTCCTGGAGATCGACCTGCTCCTCCCATTCCCGGAGAAGCAGCGCCACGGCCAGGGCCTGGGCGTGGTCCTGCGAGTGAGGCCGGAGACGAAGGTGCGTGTAGAGGAATTCGCGCATCGGTTCGTGGTCGCCTTGCAGGTAGGCATCCAGAGCAGCCCTCGCGAGCCAGACGATCGGCGCCCCAAGATGCTCAAGCAGCCGTGTGATGGAACGCAGTGGCTTCAGCAACCCGTCCGGTAGCCCCCGCAGCAGGCCCGTCAAGCCGGGCAAGTCAAAGGCACGGTTCCAGGCCGCAGCCATCGCCTCACCGAAGGGATTGAACTCGGGCATCCTCAGGCGGAGCGAAGCCAGGCCGCTGCCCATGAATCCGGTCGAGGCCAACTGGGCCGCGGGCGTGTCGAACCGCGACAGCCCCTCCAGCGCGGAGGAACCGAGGATCGACACCGGGGACGGGCGGGTGAAGTTACTCATCGACTCGGCGAAGGTGTCCAGAGCGGTGAGCTGCGTGCTCAGCCGGGCGATGCCCGTGTCGAACAGGGACAGCTCCTTCAACGTGGAGGAGATACCGAACACCCGTGAGGAGTCGGCGAGGCGACTGCCGGCCAGCTTCGTGAACCCGACCGAGGCGATCGCGTCGCCGAACGGGTTGCACTTGGGCAGCTTCACACCTAGCAAGACGAGGCCGCTGCCCATCGCGCCGCTCTTGGCCAGCCGGGTGGCAGGGGTGCCGATGAGGGACAGCTTCTCCAGTGCGGTGGAGGCGATGCTGACCGCCGGTGGGCGGGAAGCCAGCTGTTTGCCGACCGTCTCAGCGAGTTGCCCGCTGACGGTCTTCGTGGCGCCCACGGACGCGAGCGCAGACCCCGCAGCGGCGAACTTGAGCGTCGGTGACATGTCGGCCAGCACCTTTCCCAGGCTGGGGGACGTGGGGACGGCCTTCAGAAGGGGGAACAACGTGGCCACTCGGCCTCCTCGCATCGGAAGTGCTTCTACTTCCTGGCGGCGGGAGCAGGCTGTTCCGGCAAAAAATCTTCATCACTCCAATGTGATCTGCATCACCATCATGCTGTTGATCCCTCGGCTCTCGGCGTCCCGTCTCCAAGGTAACGGTGGTCCCTGACAGCGGTGGTGCTCATCGATCCCGATGAGCGTGTACCAGAGGGCGAGCCGCTGTGGTCGGTCACTCTTGGTGAAGCCGGGCCGTGTCGGCGATGCGGAGGATCTCGGCGGCTTCGCCGAGGAACTCGCGTCCGCGTTTCGTGGGTGCGAGGGGCTTGGTGGAACGGTCGATGATGAGGAACCCGACGGCGTTTTCGACTTCGCTTACTCGTTGCCTGAGGGCACCGCCGCGTCCGTCGTAGAAGGCGCGGGCTGCGGCGGCGAGGCTGACATGGCCGGGAATGTTCATCATGAGCCGCAGCCGGTCGAGGGCATATCGGCTCATGGTGACTTTTTGCATGGTGGGTGATGGGGGGTGGGGGAGGTCAAGGTCGGCGATGTCGTTGTGGTGGGCGCCGCCAGGGCGGATCGGGATGTCCCAGCTACGCGCGAGGAAGATGATGTGGTCGATGGTGATGCCGCGCTGGCGGGCCAGCGCGGTGGGGTTGTTGCGGTTGACGATGTACTCGTTGTGCAGCCAGTCGCGGGTGATGTCGGGGCAGAGAGGGTGACTGCGGCGCCCGCGGGGCCGGATTCCGTTCTGGATGATGAGTTGGTGCACTGTGCGGGGCCCGCAGCCCGCGAGAGTGGCGATGTGTTCGAGGCTCTTCTTTTGGGTCACGTAGAGGTTCCGAAGCCGCGCGGGGGCAAGGACATCGCGGCGGTCGACGCTCTGGGGGTTGTGCAGCCCGATCACGGGCCCCCGGGTCGCTGGTGTATTGGTGATATCGCAGTAGAGCCGCAGGTGTTCGGTGCCCATGGGAAGGTGCGTGGCGGCGCCATCTGCGCTCTTGGCCTCCTTGAGAGCGTCGCGGACGGCTTCTGGATCGACGAGGTGAGGGTCGGCGCCAGGCCAGGAGGCCTCGGTTACCCATTCAGCAGGCGGATCCCAGGTCACGGGTTCGTCGATGCGGTGGTGTGTGAGGTTGAACCGAGCTTGCTCGTGCAGAAATCCTCGGAGGGCGGCTGTCGCGCGGAAGCGGAATTCGGTGCAGTTCCGGGTGAAATGGGATGCTGCGCCGCTGGGGGTTGGATGGAATTCGCCGGTCAACAGCATCAGTAGGTACCAGCGCAGGATGTGGATGCGGTGCTCGGTTCCGGTCCATGAGCCCTGCTGGGTGCAGAACCTTCTGTAGGCGTCGAGGTCGAGTGTGACCGAGGTGTTGGTGAACAGCTCGCGCCGCCTGTTGTAGTCGATTGGTGAGCCGTGCTCATCAAGGGCATAGGCGAGTTGGGCGAGAGTGGATGCGAGTGGCGCTAGATCCTGGCCTCCGTAGGTGCGTCGCTCGATGCTGTCCCGGTCGCGATCGATGTAGTAGTTGCCGAGCAGAGGCCCGGCCCGTTCGAAGTTCAGTGTGGGCGGACCGCCGGGCAGCAGAAGGAAGCTGCTGCAACCGCGGCGGAAGGCGGTGGTTCGATACCTGTTCCCGCCCCGGGCCAGGGGAAGGAGCCGCATGGTCCAGCTGGGCCAGAGCATCGCGGGAATCATCGCGGCCCGACGGTGAATAGCCTCGGTGTTCAGCGTGGGCCAGCGCGGTTGCGGGGTGGCGCTGGCGTAACGGAGCCGGGCGTGCAGCGTGGCCTCTCGATCCAGTCGGCCCAGGGCGCGCTGGACCAGTTCCGGACCGCTCCACTCCCAGCGTGCGGCCATCCTTCCGATGCTGAACTTCTGTTTCTGCAGGAGAGAGCGATCGGCTTGGAGGATCCAGTCGAAGAGCGGCTCGTGCTCGGTGTGGCCCGATTGCAGAGCGATCAGGGCGAGGGTGGTGCCGACCGCGACGTTGTGCGCATCGTGCCCGACCTCACGGGCCTGGACCTCAGGCAGGCCGCCGCCGCACTCAGCGAGTGTGGCGTGTACCACTTCTGGTGCGAGGCCGAGGATGGTGTGAAGGCCGCGGAGGATGCGCCAGGCCAGCGCGTAGAGCCGCTTGAACTCGGCCAGGGCTGCCGGGCGGCCTGCCCGTTCGCTGCCGAGCAGACTGGAGATATGCCGCTGGGCGGCCAGGACGGGACCGTCGCCGGGGAGCTGGAGTGCGGAAGCTTCGGTAAGGCGATAGCCGCAGGGTTGCTTGGTTCCGGTGATGCTCCGCGAGGAGTTGAGCGTGCACGAGCTCGGGCCGCTCGGTCCGAGCCGGCGGGCCTTCCAGTGGTTGGGAAAGCGGTGGCAGGCCGGGCAGAAGTCCAGGAGCAGGCATTGGTGTTGCAGGCAGGCGAAGGCCCAGGGCAGCCGCCAGAACACGGGACCGCGGCCGTTCTGCTCGGCCAGGCAGCTGGGACAGAACCGATTGCGGCTGCCGCTGAATCTCCAGGCGACAGCACGGCCCAGCCGGCGTTGTCCAGGCATGAAGGAGACGGCGAACCCGTCGTAGGGTTCGAGCGTCATGGAGATCAGCGCCGGCAGCGGGATGCCGGTGGACCGCCCCAGGGCGGCTGCTTCGGAGGGCAAGAGCCGCAGGGCCATGGGTCGGGTGCGGCTTGCCGGAAGTCCGGCGAAGCTGAGGAATTCACTGTTGGTTATCCGGAGACGGCGTGCATAGGCGCCGATCCAGCTCTCCAGGGCCTCACCAGGCAGCGGCGCCACCGCGATGGGGATGCGGTCATCGGTCCAAACTGTCACGCCGATCTCCTCTGCGGGGGATGCGAGGCTGGCCGGGTGGTGAGGAGCCCGGCCTTGATCGCGGCTTCGAGTTCCAGCCGGGCTTCCTCGGCTGCGGCATCGTTCTTGACCTGGTTCATCAGGTCCTCGTCGAGGCGTTCGTGACCGCGACGCATGGCCCGCAGGCAGCCACGGTTAATCAACGACATCAGTGAAGCGAAATGCCCGGTGGAGCGTGCGTAGAGGTAGTCCGAAAGATCCTCGGCCAGCATCCCGGGAAACCTCTCCGCCAGAACCAGTTGCCGTTCGATGGTCTTCAGCAGCGTCCTCCACTCCAGGCGGCCTTCTTCGGTCTCGACCTCGAAGGACCGCAGAGTCAGAGGGGTCGTGCGGCGGCCGAACTGGGCGAGCAGACTTTCCTGTTGGGAGAACCCTTCGCGGAGGATGCCGCGCTGCTGGACCCCGACACCCACGTAGACCAGCGTGACGGGGAAGACGTTCGATAGGTACTTGAGCTGGTTGGCCATCCGCGCCGAGTTGCTCTTCGAACCGGCCAGAAAGTGCACATCGTCGACGATGATCGCGGTCGTCTTCATGCTCAGCACCGCGTCGACAGCCCGCTCGGCCAGAGTGTCGGCGTCCCCGGTGACCGGCAGGCCGTAGAAGCGGCAGATCGAGGCGTTCAGCCCGCGGATCTGCGTGTTGCCGCTCAACGCGATATAGATCACCGGGACCCGGCGGTCCCCGCTGGGGGCGGTTTCCCCGCGCAGAGCGATCTGCTTGCGGTAGAGGCTGCGGCCGTAGGCCCGCACCGCCGTGCTCTTCCCGAGCCCGGGGTAGGCATCCACCAGCGCAGCAGGCTTCGTCTTGTCCCCGTCGTGCCGGTTGGACTCGACGATCTCCTCCAGGTCCTCGTGCAGAGCGATCAGCTGCGGGGTGTGGATGGGGCCGATGTTGGCATGCCAGACCGCGCGGCCGTCGTTGTAGAGCAGTAGCTGACGCGGTGACAGATCGGTCAGTTGGCCCCTGGTGAGCTGCTCGGGCTGGACACGGTCGGGCCTATTGACCTCCTGCAGCCATCCCGGGAGGCGGGTGGGCGAGTACTGACGGTCATCCCCTTCGAACGGCTCGATCCCGTCCGCCGTGCTCAACGGCTCTCCCAGGTATCGGCGTAGTAGTCATCCTCCTCGACCGGAACGACCAATTCGTCACCGGGGAAGTCAGCATCGCACTCCTCGTCATCGTCGTCGTCCCCACCCAAGTCCTCGTCTTCAACCTCGACGACGCGCAGTTCGGGCCCACCGGGCTCCTCCACCGGGCCGGATTCTGGCGTACTGATGGAGGCGATACGCCGGACCGACGGCAGCGAGGCGACCTCGTCCTTGACATCCTGCGGCTCGCCGACCAGCCGCAGACGGTCCTGGGACAGCCGGACCGCCATCCGCCGCTCGGAGCGGTCCGTGGCAAGCCCGGCGCCCCACCGCTCCAGGAGTTCGATCAGCGCGCGCTGGGTGTCCGGGAACCGGTGAGTCTTCTTGGCAAGCTTGCGAGCGTAGACCAGTGCCTCACGGCTGACCGGGCCCTTGAGCGCGGGCGCGTGCTCCCAGTCGAGCGTGTGCCAGGTCCGCAGCTTCGGGTCCTGGAAGTACACGTTGGTGATATCACCGCGGTCCACCGCGATTGGCCACTTGCCGGCATCCACTCCGCGGTAGGGACTCGGCTCGTTGCGGTAGGCGTTCAGAGCATCCCCGTTGCAGCGCAGCCCCTCGATCTGCACCCCGTAGCGCTGGATGGTCGTGCGTTCTTCCTCCAGGAACTCCAGGGCCAGATGGGGGCGGGCCGGGATCCTGAGCGAGCCGGCTCGGGTGACGCCGTGCTCGAACATGTCCAGCGGACTCAGCTTCAGCCCGGGGACCTCTGGGACACACAGTCCGCGGTGGTGGCGCCGGTGATAGATCCGTTTACCGACCGCAGGGGCTCGGATACCGGCTCTGATCTGCGACGATTCATAGACTACATGTCCGTGACGGCGAGTTGGGATCGTTGCTGTAGCTCGTCCGGGTGGTCTCGTGGGACGGCCCGTCCACCGGGACGGTGGACGGGCCGCGAGGG
>NZ_JBEXDZ010000149.1:0-23512 GCF_040606085.1 Streptomyces sp. NPDC005485
TCTGCCCGTCGCGTAGCCGGCCCCCAGCCAAGCTCCGCCGATGTGACCCCCGGGCAGTACGCCCACGCGGCGACGGGCAAGACGTACCGGCACGGACCCGACCCACCCACCGGCCCCCACGCGAACCCGACGTCACGTCGTCCGTGCTGTCCCCGTGCCCTTCTCCGCGTCAAGCGCGTACACACACCGATCCTTGCTGCAGGCGTACACAACGCCGTCCTTGACGACGGGAGCGCCGGTGATCTCGCCGCCGGTGGCCAGTTTCCAGCGCAGTCGGCCGTCGTCGGCCTTGAGGGTGTACAGGAGGTGGTCCGTGGACCCGAAGTGGATGCGCCCCTCGGCGACGGCAGGCGCGCCCACGATGTCGCCGCCCGCCTGGAAGCGCCACTTCGGCGTACCGGTGACCGCGTCCAGCGTGTACAGCCCCTTGCCGCTGCCCACGTGAACATGCCCCCCGGCAACGAGCACCGGCTCGATCGAGGCGCGCGACTCCGTGGCGATGCGCCAGCGGTCACGCCCGTCCGTGGCGTCGAGCGCGTACACCGTCCCGAGGTAGTCGGCGAGGTACACGCCACCCCCCGTCACCGCCGGCCCGGGCGCGAACGTAGGCGGACTCAGGAACACCGCGGGCGCCTCGAAGTGCCAGCGCACATGGCCGCTGGCGACGTCGACGGCCAGCACCCGCGTGCCCGCGGAGACGTACACGTACCCGTCCGGAGCCTGCGTCACCCGCACCGGCACCCCGCCGCAGGACGCCGCGTCACCGATCGGGTACGACCACCGCTCCTCCCCGGTGCGGGCCTCCAGGGCACGCAGCCGGGCGTCCTTCCAGACGTACACCGTGCCGTCGTGGACGGCGGGCCCCGCCTCCGGGGACTCGAAGTCGGTCTGGGCGCCGGAGATCTCCCACAGCTTCTGGCCGCCCGAGGCCTCCCAGGCCTGGACGCCACCACCGCGCGTACCGGTGACGACGGTGCCGCGGTCGGCCTTGAGGGAGTACACCCAGGCGTCGGTGGACAGGCGCCACAGGTCGCCGCCCTCGCGGGCGTCGAGGGCGAAGAGCGTGGGGCCGTCGGAGGCGTGGATACGGCCGTCGGCGACGGCCATGGACCAGGCGACGTCGCGCGTCTTGAAGCGGCGCCGGCCGGTGCCCACATCGAGGGCGTGGACTTCGAAGGAGGTGACGTAGACGAGGTCGCCGGCGACGGCGGGCTTGCCCCACACGTCGTTCGACATGCGGAAACGCCAGGGCCGCCAGCCGGACGCCGACTCGGAGGCCGGTGCCGGTGCGGGCACCGGGGGCGCGAGGCCGGCCACGGGGTCGGTGCCGTTGACGCCGACGCGCGGCCGGGACCAGGAGGCGGCGAGACCGGCCTCCGGAGGAGGCGCCTTCACGGCGGCGGCGCGGGCGTCGGCGACGCGCGGCCCGGGCCCGATGGGTACGGGGGCCCCGGCGAGCCGCACGGGCCCGGTGTCGGGGGCGCCGGCGGAGGAGGGGGCGTGGAAGGGCGGCGGCGGTACGTTCGGCCGGCCGCCTCCGCCGGTGCTGCGGTTCTTCGCCGGCGGACTGGCCGCGACACGGCCGCCGCGGCGCGTCTCGATCAGACCCACCGCCCGCTCGGGCAGCCACGCCGACGCCGTACCGCTGTCGTCGGAGCCGGAGCCGAAGAGGTGGGGTGCCAGCTGGGACTGGAGGTCGGCCGGGTTCGGCCGGGCGGTGGCCTCCATCTGCATACAGGACTCGATCAGCGGACGGAGTTCGTCCGGGAGTCCTTCCAGGTCAGGGCCTTCACGCAGAAGCATGAACACCGTCTCCACGGGATTCGCCCCGTGGAAGGGCGCGTGCCCGGTGGCGGCGAAGACGAGCATGGAGCCCAGCGAGAAGACATCGCTCGCGCCGGTCACACTGCGCGAGTCCTTGGCCTGCTCGGGGGACATGTAGGCGGGCGTACCGACGGCGACGTTCGTCATGGTCAGACGAGTGTTCGAAACGCCGGAAGCGATGCCGAAGTCGATGACACGCGGCCCGTCCTCGACGACGAGGACGTTGGAGGGCTTCAGGTCGCGGTGGACGAGCCCGGCGCCATGGATGGACTGCAGCGCCTCGGCGACGCCCGCGGCGAGCCAGCGGACGGCCTGGGCCGGCATGGGCCCGCACTCATTCACTATTTCCTCTAGCGAGGGCGCGGGCACGTACGCGGTGGCCAGCCAGGGCACGGCGGCACGCGGGTCGGCGTCGACGACGGCCGCCGTGTAGAAGCCGGACACGGCACGCGCCGCCTCGACCTCACGGGTGAAGCGGACGCGGAAGAGCTGGTCCTCGGCGAGTTCCGTCCGGACCGTCTTGATCGCCACGCGCCGCCCGGACGCCGAGCGCGCGAGATAGACCAGCCCCATGCCGCCCGCACCCAGCCGTCCCAGCACTTCGAACGGCCCGATCCGCCGCGGATCGTGCTGCGTCAGCTGATCCACCACTTGCCTGCCACCTCCCCGTACGGGCCGCGTCATCCACGTATGAACGCAGCCCAGTGCAGCGTCTCACCACCGCACCGCCATGGCGGCACGCACCCCGATTCTTCCTGGCCGCGCCACTGGTTGCGAACCAGGGGGCAGATCGGGGTGTCTAGGTACAAACCCACACTTCTTCGTACGAGGATCATCGCTGAAGTACGGCGAACGACGCCCCCTGGCTGTCCGTGACCACCGCCACTCTCCCGTAGGAGGTGTCGAAAGGCGTCGCCTGGACGCGGCCGCCGAGCCGCTGGACCGCCCCGAGGGTCTCCTCGCAGTCCTTGACGCCGAAGTGGACGAGGAAGTGGGGCGGCATCTCGGCCGGGAAGACGTCGGAGACGACTGCGCGGCCGAAGTCCGGGGTGGCGTCGGGGCCGAAGAGGGCGTCGTGGAAGAGGGTGCCGTAGAAACGGTCGACGATGGCCGTGTCGCGGGCGTAGAGCTCGGCCCAGCAGAAGGTGCCGCGAACGTGGCGCCGGCCGAAGCCGGCGTGCGTGCCGGGCTGCCACAGCCCGAAGACGGCGCCTTCGGGGTCGGCGGCGAGCACGGTGGTGCCGAGCCGGTCGACGGGCAGGGGCGCCATGATCACCTGGCCGCCCGCCGCCCCGATCCTGCGGGCGAGCGCGGTGGCGTCGGGGGCCGCGAAGTACACGGTCCAGACGGTGGGCATACGGCCGTCGTGCTTGGGGGCGAGGGCGGCGACGGGCTGCCCGTCGAGAGACGCCCAGGCGGAGGAGCCGTACGCCTCCTCGAAGGTCCACCCGAAGAGCTCACCGTAGAAGCGCTTGCCCGCTTCGACATCGGGAAGCTGGGCGTCGACCCAGCAGGGGACGCCCTCGGCGAAGGGGGCAGGTGCGCCACTTGCGCCCGGCGCCCGGTTCGCGGCCGCCGCCGGGCCGCCGCCGGGGGCCGCGCTCGCCACCGGTACCGGGCTGTCGCCGGACGTACGGCCCGTCACCGGTCCCGGCCTGTCGCCAGGCACACCGTTCCTCCCGGGCGCCGGACTGCCGCCAGGCGCACCGTTCCTCCCGGGCGCCGGACTGTCGCCGGGCGTACGGCCCGTCACCGGTCCCGGCCTGTCGCCAGGCACACCGTTCCTCCCGGGCGCCGGACTGCCGCCGGGCGCACCGCCCGTCACCGGCCCCGGCCTGTCGCCAGGCGCACCGTTCCTCCCGGGCGCCGAGCTGTCGCGGGGCGCACCCTTCGTCACCGGCTCCGGACTGTCGTCCGATGCACCGTGCGTCACCGGTGCCGGTACGTCGTCCGATGCACCGTGCGTCACCGGTGCCGGTTCGTCGCCCGGGGCACCGTTCTTGTCGGATGCGGCGGATGCCGTGGGTTCGGCCATGCGGCCAAGCTAATGGCCTCTCACGCATCCCGCAGAGCAGGCGCACCCCATTTGCAGTCGGCCGAATCGCGCTCCGATCACCCCTCGGTAAGCTGACGGCATGACAGGACAAGTGCGTACCGTCGATGGCCGCGTGGCCGGACGGCGTGGGCAGGCGACCCGGCAGAAGCTGCTCGACTGCCTCAGCGAAATGCTCAGCTCTTCGCCCTACCGGGACGTCAAAGTCATTGATGTCGCCCGGAAGGCGGGCACTTCACCCGCGACCTTCTACCAGTACTTCCCGGACGTCGAAGGCGCCGTCCTGGAGATCGCCGAGCAAATGGCCACGGAGGGCGCCGGGTTGACCCAGCTGCTCGCGGGCCGTTCGTGGGTCGGCAAGGCCGGATGGCAGACCTCCCAGGAACTCGTGGACGGATTCCTGGAGTTCTGGCGCAAGAACGACGCGATCCTGCGGGTCGTCGATCTGGGCGCCGCCGAGGGCGACAAGCGGTTCTACAAGATCCGCATGAAGATCCTGAACTCGGTGAACAACTCCCTTACGGACACGGTCACCGAGCTCCAGGCCAAGGGCAAGGTCGACAAGGACGTGAACCCGGCGGCGATGGCCGGTTCGCTCGTCGCGATGCTCGCCGCGGTGGCCTCGCATCAGAAGGGCTTCCAGACGTGGGGCGTCAAACAGGCTGAACTCAAGCCGAACCTGGCGCTGTTGGTGCATCTGGGTGTCACAGGCAAGAAGCCTACGAAGTAACTCCCCGTTCACCGGCCCCCACTCCTGTCATGCAGGCGGCAGTCCACCCTGGTGGACTGCCGCCTGCTGCGCTGTGCCGGTGACTACACGGGCAGCGGCCGATCCGCGACGACATGCTTCATCACCAGCGTGGACGTCAGCCGCTGTACGCCCGGAAGGGTCGCGAGCCGCTCGTCGTAGAGCCGTTGGAAGGCGGCGAGGTCGGCGGTGGCGACGCGCAACAGGTAATCGGGCTCCCCGAAGAGCCGTTCCGCGTCCAGCACGTGCGGGATCTCGGCGAG
Source organism: Streptomyces sp. NPDC005485 (assembly GCF_040606085.1). Classification (NCBI taxonomy): domain Bacteria; kingdom Bacillati; phylum Actinomycetota; class Actinomycetes; order Kitasatosporales; family Streptomycetaceae; genus Streptomyces; species Streptomyces sp. NPDC005485. The sequence continues at coordinate 4,889 of NZ_JBEXDZ010000149.1, forward strand.
GGCGCGTTCGAAGTCGGCGACGGTGTCCCGGTCCTCCTGGCGCATCGAGACGAAGACCAGGGCCTCGAAGGTCAGGCCGAGCGCGGCGGGGTCGACGACGGCCCGGTAGCCGCGGATGGCGCCGGACCGCTCCAGTTCGCGCAGCCGCCGGTGGCACGGCGAGACGCTCAGCCGCACCCGCGCGGCGAGCTCGGTGACGGTCAGCCGCCCGTCCTGCTGGAGCTCGGCAAGAATTTTCTGGTCCACGACGTCCATGAGGGAGATCTTCCCTCATAACTCGCGATCAAGGGCAAACTCCGGGAACACCTTTGGCCGGATCACGCCTAATGTCCCCTTCGTGGATATGGGAACAGTGACCGCCTTCCTCGCGCTCGACCTGCTGCTGGTGTGCGTGCCGGGCGCCGACTGGGCGTACGTGATCACGGCGGGTCTGCGCGGCCGCTCGGTCCTTCCGGCGGTGCTGGGTCTGGTCGCCGGGTACGCGGGGCACACGCTGCTGGCGGTGGCCGGGCTGTCGGTGCTGGTGGCGGGGTCGCCGGTGCTGCTGACGGCGCTCACCGTGGCGGGCGCCGGCTATCTGGTGTGGCTGGGGTGGGGCGTACTGCGCCGGCCGCCTGTCGCGCCGGGTGCGGCGGACGGGGCGCCGCCCGCGTCCCCCACCCGTACCTTCCTGCGCGGCGCCGGCATCAGCGGCCTCAATCCCAAGGGCCTGCTGCTCTACCTCTCGGTCATGCCGCAGTTCCTCGTCACCACCGGTGCGCGCGTTCCCGTCGCCGCTCAGACCGCCGCGCTCGGCGCGGTCCACATGGCCAACTGCGCCGCCGTCTACCTCACCGTCGGCCTGCTCGCCCGTGCCGTTCTGCATGCGCGCCCGACCGCGGCGCGCGCCGTGGTCCGCACCTCCGGGGCGGCCATGCTGGGCATCGGCGGCTTCCTGCTGGTGGAGCAGCTCGCCGCCCTCTGAGGCGTTGAAGGCCTGCGAGGCGTGCCGGGCGGCGCGCTCATCGTCGTACCACCCTGAACAGCCGGATCTGCCGGTCGATCCGGGCCTGATATGTGGCGTACGGCGGCCAGAACGCCAGCGCCGCCTTCCATGCCTCCGCCCGTTCCTCCCCCTCCAGGAGCCGGGCCGTGACGGGGACGTCCGCTCCTTTCCAGCTGATGTCGGCGTCGGGGTGGGCGATGAGGTTGCCGGTCCAGGCCGGGTGGTCGGTGCGCCCGAAGTTGGACCCGATGAGAAGCCAGCCGCCGCCCTCCTCCGGCATGCAGGCCAGAGGTGTACGCCGGGGCAGTCCGCTCTTGGCGCCGCGTGCCGTGAGGATGACGCCGGGCAGCATCTGGGCGCTGAGCAGCACCTTTCCGCGAGTCACCCGGTGGACGGCGCGGTCCAGGGCCGGGATGAGATGCGGGGCGACCTTGGCGAAGGTGCGCGTGGAGGACACCTTCTGCACGAACCGGACCCCCAGCGGCGCACGTGCGGCCATCACACCACCACCTCCCCGTCGAAGAGCCGCGTCGCGTCCGCCGCGTACGCCCGCAGCCGGTGCACGGGCCCGAAGAGCAACTCGTCGCCGGCGGCCCGCTTGAAGTACAGATGGGCCTCGTGCTCCCAGGTGAAGCCGATGCCGCCGTGCAGCTGGATCGCTTCGGAGGCGGCGGTGCGCAGGGCCTCCAGCGCCTGCGCGAGGGCGAGCGCGCCCACGCGCTGTTCCCCGGCCCCGGCCCCGGCATCGGACCCGGCATCGGATCCGGCATCAGCCCTGGCCTCGGCCCCGGCATCGGATCCCGCTCCGGTCCGGGTCCCGGCGGCCCACGCCGCGTAGTACGCCGCCGACCGTGCCGCCTGCACCTGCACGTACACGTCCGCGAGCCGGTGCTTCACCGCCTGGAAGGACCCGATCGCCCGCCCGAACTGCTCCCGCTGCTTGACGTACTCGACGGTCCGCTCCAGCGCGCGGTCCGCCGCACCGACGGCCTCGGTGGCGAGTACGGCGGCGGCGGTGTCCCCGACGGCGGCGAGCGCGCCGGTCACGTCCGAGCCCTCCCCCTCCCCCAGCAACTCGGCCTCCACGTCCCGCATTTCGATGCGCGCCTGCGGTCGTGTCTCGTCGAGGGCGGTCTGCCGCACCCGCACAAGACCGCCGTCCGACCGCTCACGACGATTTCGATGCTCACGACCCTCCCGGCTGTCCCGGCTGTCCCGTACGAGGAACAGCAGCGTCCGCGAGCGAGCGAACCCTCCTGTGTGGGCGGCCACCACAAGTACGTCCGCGCTATGTCCGTCGAGCACCTGTGCCGCCTGCCCATAGAGGCGCCAGACACCTTCGACCTGCCGGGCCTGTACGCCGCCGGCCCGCCCGCCGCCCGCCCAGTCCCCGTGGTTGTCGCCGACCAGACCGAGGGCGGTGGCGAGGCCCGCGCCCGGCACGGCGAGGGCGGCGGTCAGTTCGCCGGAGGCGAGGAGGGGGAGCAGTTCGGAGCGCTGGGACTCGGTGCCGAGGGCCAGGATCAGCGGGGCGGCGAGGACGGCGGTGGAGAGGAGCGGGGAGGGGGCGAGGGCGCGGCCCGACTCCTCGCAGGCGAGCGCGAGTTCGGTGACCGAGCAGCCGACTCCGCCGTACGCCGTCGGGAGAGCGAGGCCGGGCAGGCCGAGCTGGCCGGCGAGCGCCTCCCACAGCACCGGGTCGTATCCGGCGGGCGTGCGGATGGCGGCACGCACCTCCTCCGGGCCGGAGCGTTTGAGCAGCAACTCCCGTACGGTCCGGCGGATCTCGTCCTGTTCGGCGGTGAAGCGGGCGTCCATGGCGCACTCCTTCGGAACTGACGGTGCGTCATATTAGGACGGGGGTCGGCAGATGCACAGAGCCGCGACGCCACGACGCCCTCCCGGAGGCAACCGCATCTGATGTACCGTCAGATTCATGACTGCTGCTCCGGGGAACCGCAAGGTGGCTGTGGTGGGCGTCTCCCTCTCCGACTGCGGCCGTGTGGACGAGGCGACCCCGTACGCCCTGCACGCGCAGGCCGCCCGCCGGGCCCTGGCGGACTCGGGCCTCGACCGCTCGGTGGTCGACGGCTTCGCGTCGGCGGGCCTGGGCACGCTGGCCCCCATAGAAGTGGCCGAATACCTGGGTCTGAAGCCCATGTGGGTCGACTCCACCTCTGTCGGCGGCTCCACCTGGGAGGTCATGGCCGCCCACGCGGCGGACGCGATCGCCGCGGGCCATGCGAACGCCGTCCTGCTCGTCTACGGCTCCACCGCCCGCGCCGACATCAGAGCGGGCCGCCGCACCGGCAACCTGTCCTTCGGCGCCCGCGGCCCGCTCCAGTTCGAAGTGCCGTACGGCCACAGCCTGATCGCGAAGTACGCGATGGCCGCGCGCCGCCATATGCACGAGTACGGCACGACGCTTGAGCAGCTCGCCTCGGTGGCCGTCCAGGCGCGCGCGAACGCGGCGGCGAACCCGGAGGCGATGTTCCGGGACCCGCTCACCGTCGACGACGTCCTGTCCGGCCCGATGATCGCGGACCCCTTCACCAAGCTGCACTGCTGCATCCGCTCCGACGGCGGCGCGGCGGTGCTGCTGGCGGCCGAGGAGTACGTACGGGACTGCCGCACGGCACCGGTGTGGGTCCTCGGCACCGGCGAGCACGTCTCGCACGCGAGCATGTCGGAGTGGGACGACTTCACCGTGTCCCCGGCGGCGGTCAGCGGGCGGCTGGCGTTCGCGCGGGCCGGGCTGCGGCCGCAGGAGATGGACTTCGCCGAGATCTACGACGCGTTCACGTACATGACGCTGGTGACGCTGGAGGACCTCGGCTTCTGCGCGAAGGGCGAGGGCGGCGCCTTCGTGGAGAAGGGCCGCCTCCTGGTCGACGGCGGTGAACTCCCGGTCAACACCGACGGAGGCGGCCTGTCGGCCCAACATCCCGGCATGCGGGGCCTGTTCCTGCTGGTGGAGGCCGTACGGCAACTGCGGGGCGAGGCGGGCGAGGGGCGGCAGGTGCACAGGCCGGACGGGGAGGTGCCACGGCTCGCGGTCGCGTCCGGCACGGGGGGATGGTTCTGCTCGTCGGGGACGGTGGTGCTGGGGCGGGACGGTTGAGTCCGGGCCCTGGGACCCCGGGAGTCCGCGGCGCGGCTGCTCCGGACCCGGGAGCGATACTCATGGCATGGGAACCGATCTTCACGAGTTGCTCAGGTCGCTGCGGGTGTGGGACTCCGAGGTCACCGACCTGCCCGCGTTCGACCCGGAGACCGCGCCCGGGGAGCCCCTGGCCCTCTTCGGGCGATGGTTGGCCGAGGCCGTGGCTGCGGGCCAGCCCGAGCCGCACACGATGTCGCTGGCGACGGCGGACGCGGACGGGTTGCCGGACGTCCGCACGGTGATGCTGCACGGCGCCGACGACGAGCACGGCTGGTCGTTCGCGAGCCACTCGACCAGCCGCAAGGGACGACAGCTGGCCACCCGCCCCCACGCGGCACTCGGCTTCTACTGGCCCGCGCAGGGGCGCCAGATCCGTGTCCGGGGCCCGGTCACGACCGCGCCGCCCGAGCGGAGCCAGGCCGATCTGCACGCCCGCTCGACGGGAGCGCTGGCGGCGGCCCTGGTCGGCCACCAGAGCGAAGTCCTGGGCTCGGTCGAGGAGTTGGGCAGGGCCTCGCAGGCGGCCTGGGACCGCGCCCGGCACGAGCCGGACGCCCCGGTCCCGACATGGACCCTGTACCACCTGCGCCCGGTCGAGGTCGAGTTCTTCCAGGGAGACGCCGAACGACGCCACGTCCGCCTCACGTACCGCCGCACGAAGACCGGCTGGGCCGGCGAGCTGCTGTGGCCGTGACCGAGTACATGGCAGGGGTGTGACCGGGGCACTCAGCAGTCACCAGCAACCACGAGCACGGCGCCTTCGACCCCCTTGAAGTCCTCGGCCTTTCGCGTGAAGAGCCGCAGACCCCTCACCGAGGCAATCACGGCGACGAAGGTCGGTCCCCGCCCCCGCGCTCCACCGCCGGCTCCGCATCCCCCGCGATCCGCGCATGGAGATGCGCGTCCCGGAACGCGTCACTCCGTCCTGCCTCGAACATCGCGCCCCGCCTGGTCCCTTCGTAGCGGAACCCGCAGCCCTCGGCGACGCGGCAGGACACGTGGTGGCCGACGGCGTTCAGTTCCAGGCGGTTCAGGCCGAGGTCGGTGAGGGCGAAGCGGGCGGCCAGGGTCAGGGCGCGGGTGGCGACGCGGCGGCCTCGGGACTCGGGAAGCACCCAGTAGCCGATGTGGGCGAGGCGTACGGCGGGGTTGATGTCGTTGATGCCGACGTGCCCCAGGATCTCTCCGGTCGCCGCGTCCGTGATCCGGAAGGAGGCGCCGCTTCCGGTCATGTCTTCACGGAACCTGGCGCGCAACGCATCCCGGACGCCGTCGAAGTCCCCCATCGGCTTCAGCGGTGTGTTCCACCGCTGGAACTCCGGATCGAGACAACCGCGCAGCCATGCCTCCACGTCGGCGTCGGACTCCGGGTCCCAGCGGCGCAGGCGCAGGCCGTGACCGTGCAGCTCGTGGGTGGGCAGGGTCAGGGGCTTGTCGTCCGTGTCCTCACCATCGGTCATCAGCCCATTGAACCGCGCGGCCGGAACACCGGCACCGTGATCTCCTGCGTCCCCTCCCCCGCCCCCCGGAACCCCACCTCCAGCCCCATCCCGATCCGCAGCGAGCCCTCCTCGCACTCGACGACCTCGGTCATCATGCGGGGGCCTTCGTCGAGGTCGACGACGGCGGCGACGTACGGGACACGCTTGTCGAAGGGTGGGAGGTCGTTGCGGTGGACGACGGACCAGGTGTAGAGCGTGGCGCGGCCGCTCGCCCGCTCCCAGGTGACGTTCTCGCTCCAGCAGTGGGGGCAGAACTCGCGGGGGTAGTGGTGGGCGCGGCCGCAGGCGGCGCAGCGGCGCAGCAGGAGGTGACCCTCCGCCGCCGCCTGCCAGTAGGGGCGGGTGAAGGCGTCCGTCTCCGGTACGTCGAAGCGCGCGCTCATGTGAACAGCCCCAGCGCGCTGTCCAGCGACCAGGTCTGCCAGGACATCCCGAACAGGGCGACGGCCGAGATCAGCGCCATCATCGAGTTCTGCCCCTGCTCGGCCCAGTCGTGGATCATGAGGACTAGGTAGAGGAGGTTGAGGAGGAGGCCGCCGATCAGGGCGACGGGGGTGAGGAGGCCGGCGATCAGGCCGAGGCCCAGGGCGAGTTCTGCGTAGAGGACGACGTACGCCATCGTCCGCGGGCGCGGCTTGACGACCACGTCGAAGCCGCTGCGCACCGCGTTCCACCGGTGCTTGGCGGCGACGTCCGCCGCCCACCCGATCCCGCTGCCCTCGAACCAGCTCTTCTTGTCCTTGTGCCGCCAGCTCTCCAGCCACCACAGCCCGAGCCCGATGCGGAGCACGGCCAGCCATTGCGCACCGGTGAGCCAGATCGTGTCCATGCGCGGAGCCTCCCGTGCCTCGGCCTTCGGTATCGCCGCAGAGATCTGACGGTACGTCAGTTCAGCGTACGGAGGGACGCCCGCGCAAGAGGCGTACAGGAGCCGTATCCCCCGCGTCCCCCACACTCCCCGCACAACCAGGCCGCCTACGCCACCGGCCCCACCCACTCCTCCTACAGCCGTGATCAGTTCGCAACCGATTCCGGTCTTGACCGAGACCTATCAAGTCAGGACGTGATTACGCTCGCGCTCATGGCCGACTCGACTGCTTCCCCGACACACCGCGCGGTGCCGTCCCACGAAGACCGCCCCGTGTACGTCATCGGCGGCGGCCCCGGCGGACTCTCCGCGGCCCACGCCCTGCGCGCGCAGGGCATACGCGCGGTCGTCCTGGAGAAGTCGGACCGGGTCGGGGCGTCCTGGCGGCGTCACTACGACCGGCTCCATCTGCACACCACGCGCCGGCTGTCCGCACTGCCCGGCCTGCCGATGCCGCGCTCCTTCGGGCGGTGGGTGTCGCGCGACAACGTGGTGCGCTACCTGGAGAAGTACGCCGAGCACCATGAACTGGACGTCGTCACCGGCGTCGAGGTCTCACGGATCGAGCCCGCCTCGGACGGCAGCGGCTGGCTGCTGCACGCCACCGGTGGCCGCGAGCTGACCGGCAGCGCGGTGGTCGTCGCCACCGGCTACAACCACACGCCGCACGTACCCGACTGGCCCGGCCGCGACGCCTACACCGGCGAGCTGCTGCACGCCGGCGAGTACCGCAACGCGAAGCCCTACGCCGGCCGCGACGTCCTTGTCGTCGGCATCGGCAACACCGGCGCCGAGATCGCCGTCGACCTCGTCGAGGGCGGCGCCTCACGCGTGCGGCTCGCGGTGCGCACGGCGCCGCACATCGTGCGCCGCTCGACGGCCGGCTGGGCCGCCCAGTTCACCGGCATCCTCGTACGGCGCCTGCCCGTCCGGCTCGTCGACCGCCTCGCCGGGCCGATGGCGAAGCTCAGTGTCCCGGACCTGGCGGCCCAGGGGCTGCCCCGCCCCGAGACCGGCCTCTACTCGCGTGTCAACGAGGGCTCGATCCCGGTGCAGGACGTCGGCCTCATCGATGCCGTGCGCAAGGGCAGCGTCGAGATCGTGGCCGCCGTCGACGGCTTCGAGGACGGCAAGGTGGTCCTCGCCGACGGCAGCCGCATCGGCCCCGAAGCCGTCATCGCCGCCACCGGCTACGAGCGCGCACTGGAGGGCGTCGTCGGGCACCTCGGCGTGCTCGACGGGCGGGGCCGCCCCGTCGTGCACGGCGCCCGCTCCCCGAGGAACGCGCCCGGTCTCTACTTCACCGGCTTCACCAACCCCATCAGCGGAATGTTCCGCGAACTCGCCCTCGACGCCGAGAAGATCGCCAAGGCGGTGGCCCGGCACGCCAGGGCGGCCCGGAAGTCCTCGGCCTCGCACTGACGGCCACTGGCTGAATCCCGGGGTCTGGTTCGCGGACAGCCGTCCCCCGAGTTCCTCACGCGCCCACGGCGGGTACCAACCAGGTGCCCGCCGCACGTCTTTGCGTGCACAGCTGTTCCTGACACGGTGTCAGTTCCCTTAATCTGACACTGCGTCAGTTAATTGGCTGTCACACAGGAGCGGGCGGACCGATGCTTGGATCAACCCACGGCACCCTCACCACCGACTCCCGCCGGGCCCGGGTCATCGCCTGCGGCGAGCAGCCCTCACCGGTCGTGCACGGCCGACCGGCCGAGGTGGACGACCTCGACGTCAGCGGACGCCCGCTGTACGCCACCGTCCCCGATCTGGACCGGTTCTTCCGTCCCGAGTCCGTGGCCGTCATCGGCGCCTCGGACGCCGAGGGGCGGCCGAACACCGGCATCACCAGGCAGCTGATCGCCTGGGCCGAGCGGGTCGGCGCCCGGCTGCACCCGGTGCACCCCACGCGACCGTCCGTCTTCGGCATACCGTGCCTCCCTTCCGTGGCCGACCTGCCTGAGCAGGTGGACTTGGCCGTACTCCTTGTCGCCGACCCGCTCCCCGTCATCGAGGAACTGGCCGAGGCCAAGGTGAAGTTCGCGGTCGCCTTCGCCTCCGGGTTCGCCGAGACCGGGACGGAGGGCGCCGCCGCGCAGGAGCGGCTCGCCACCGCCGTCCGCCGCTCGGGCCTCAGACTGCTCGGGCCCAACACCAACCTCAACGCCTTCGAGAACTTCCGGGACGACCTCGACGGCCCGGCCATCGCGCTGATCACCCAGTCCGGGCACCAGGGGCGGCCGGTCTTCGCGATGCAGGAGCTGGGCGTGCGCCTCTCGCACTGGGCGCCCACGGGCAACGAAGCCGACCTGGAGACCTCCGACTTCATCTCCTACTTCGCCGAGCAGCCCGAGGTCGGCGCGATCGCCTGCTACGTCGAGGGTCTCAAGGACGGCCGCTCCTTTCTGCTCGCCGCCGACCGGGCCGCCCGCCGCGGCGTCCCCGTCGTCGCGGTCAAGGTCGGCCGCACCGACACCGGCGCCCGGACCGCCGCCTCACACACCGGCAAGCTGACCGGCGCCGACACGGTCGTCGACGCGGCGATGCGGCAGTACGGCGTGATCCGCGTCGACGGACTCGACGAACTCCAGGACACCGCGGCCCTGTTGGCGCGGGCCCGGCCGCCCCGCACCGACGGGGTCGTCGTCTATTCGATCTCGGGCGGCACGGGCGCGCACTTCTCGGACCTGGCGACGGAAGCGGGCCTGTCGCTGCCCGCCCTGTCCGCGGCCAAGCAGACGGAACTTCACCAGTGGATACCCGAATACCTGAACGTCGCCAACCCCGTCGACAACGGCGGGCACCCCGTGGGCGACTGGCGCGGCCGGAAGATCATCGACGCACTCCTCGACGATCCGGCCGTCGAGGTCCTGATCTGCCCGATCACCGGCCCCTTCCCGCCGATGAGCGACAAGCTCGCCCAGGATCTGGTGGACGCGGCGGAGCAGACGGACAAGCTGGTGTGCGTGGTGTGGGGCTCGCCGGTCGGCACCGAGGCCGCGTACCGCGAGACGCTGCTCGGCTCGTCCCGCGTCGCCACCTTCCGTACGTTCGCCAACTGCATCACGGCCGTACGCGCCCACCTGGACCACGCCCGGTTCACCGCCTCCTACCGCTCCCCCTTCGACGAGGCGCCCCGCACCACCTCGCCCTCCTTCCGCAAGGCGCAGGCGCTGATGCGTCCGGGGCAGCAGCTGAGCGAGCACGCGGCGAAGCAGCTGCTGCGCACCTATGGCATCCGGGTGCCGCGCGAGCAGCTCGTCACCAGCGCGGCCGCGGCCGTCCGCGCGGCGAGCCTCGTCGGCTACCCCGTCGTGATGAAGGCCTCCGGCGCGCAGATCGCCCACAAGACCGAACTCGGCCTGGTCAAGGTCCAGTTGACCTCCGCGAGCCAGGTCAGGGACGCCTATCGCGAACTGACCGACATCGCGCGCTACGAGGGGATCTCGCTCGACGGGGTGCTGGTGTGCCAGATGGTCGAGCGGGGTGTCGAGATGGTCGTGGGCGTCACGCACGACGCGCTGTTCGGGCCGACCGTGACCGTCGGGCTCGGTGGCGTCCTCGTCGAGGTGCTGCGGGATGCCGCCGTCCGCGTGCCGCCCTTCGGCGAGGACCAGGCCCGCTCCATGCTGGGCGAACTGCGCGGGCGTGCCCTGCTGGACGGGGTCCGCGGTGGCCCGCCCGTCGACATCGACGCGCTGGTCGAGGTCGTGCTGCGGGTCCAGCGCATGGCCCTCGAACTCGGTGACGACATCGCGGAGCTGGACATCAACCCGCTGATGGTGCTGCCCCGGGGGCAGGGCGCGGTGGCGCTGGACGCGATGGCGGTGTGCCGCTGAGGATCCCCGCGCGCGCCGCGGGACGCCCACCCGTCCCCGTAGATGCGTCCATCGCCCTGGGACCATCCGCCCTCGGAGGACCACCCGCCCCCGCAGACCCACCAGCCCCAACACACCAAGTACGCCCAGTGCACCCAGTACGCCCAGCACTCCCCGTACGAAACGGAGCACCCCCATGCCCGACTCCCCTCGTGAATCCCCTGAATCACCGGAATCACCGGAATCCCCTGAACCAGCCGAATCCCCCGCTCCTCCCGAAAAGTCCCTCGACTCATTGATACGGCACGGCACTGACAACGCCGTCTCGTGGATCACGCTCAACCGCCCCGAGGCGATGAACGCCCTGACCTGGGACCAGCGGGAACGCGTGATCGCGCTGCTCGCGGCCGCGTCCGCCGATCCGGGTGTGCGGGCCGTCGTGATCACGGCGACGGGCCGGGGTTTCTGCGCGGGCGCGGACCTGCGGGGGGCCCCGTCGAGCGGCGACCGTGTCGCCGGTGACGTCGCCCGGACCATCCGTCTCGGCGCCCAGCGACTGATCGCCGCCGTCCTCGACTGCGAGAAACCGGTGATCGCCGCAGTGAACGGCACGGCGGCCGGGATCGGCGCGCATCTCGCGTTCGCCTGCGACCTCGTCCTGGCGGCCGAACCGGCCAGGTTCATCGAGGTGTTCGCGCGCCGCGGCCTGGTCCCGGACGGCGGTGGCGCATATCTCCTGCCCCGCCTCGTCGGACCGCAGCGCGCCAAGGAGCTGATGTTCTTCGGTGACGCGCTCACCGCCGTGGACGCCGAACGCCTCGGCCTCGTCAACCGCGTCGTCCCCGCCGAGGACCTGGAGAAGACGGCCCGCGAGTGGGCCGAGCGCCTCGCCACCGGCCCGACCCGCGCCCTCGCCCTCACCAAACAGCTGGTCAACGCCTCCCTCGACGCCGACCGCGGCACGGCCTTCGCCGCGGAGGCGGCCGCCCAGGAGATCAACATGACGACGGCGGACGCCAACGAGGGCGTCGCGAGCTTCGTGGAGAGGCGGAGCCCACGCTACGAGGGGCGCTGAACCAGCCGTCGACGTCGGCCTCGGCGAGGACCTGCGCGACGCAGAAGCCGAAGCCCGCGCGTCAGTCCCGCTTCAGAATGCGCACGTCACCCGAATCGGGATCGCCGATCAGGACGAACAGTTCGGGGTCGTTCTCCGTGCCGCCGATCGCCCAGGCCTCGTCTCCGCAGCGGTCGACGCTGAGCAGGACGCCGGCGCGCCCGTAGAACTCGTCGTGATCGCGTGTCCAACTGCCGCTCCCGCCGCAGCTCCTGGCGTCGGGCCCGTCCTCCCCGCTGGCGGTGTACGGCACGCCTGTGAGGTCGGCCCGCCCGTCGCGGTGCAGGTGCAGTACGGCGCCGTCCTCGCCCCGCCAGACCCCGCTGAGCTGTGCTGCCGACAGCTTCGGCGGCTCGTACTCCACGATCAGCCCGCTGACCGTGGCGACCAGCCCGCCGCCGAGGACCAGCATCGCGAGGGCGAAGGAGGCGAGCACCGGCCACAGGAGCCAGGCCCACCCGCCGCGCGGCGCCCGCCCCATCGTCCGCTGCCACCGGCGGACGTGCCGGACGCCGAGCGCGGGCAGCACCCCGAAGGCCACGAACAGCCCGGCCGTGACAGGGAACGACCAGCCGCCGAGTACGGCCGTGATCGCGCCCCAGACCGCCCCGAGCACTCCCACCCCCGCCAGCTGCCAGAGCCACTCGGGCCCCCGCAGGCGTCGCGCCGCGAGACCCGCGAGCGTGGTCGCGGGCATGGTGCAGACGACCGCATGCACCAGGCCCAGGACGGCGGCGACCGGCGGCCCGAGGACGAGCGTGCACAGCAGCCCGGCGGCGGCGAGGGCGCCAGTGGCCCCCACGGCGTAGTCGTCGTCGCCCAGCGTGGTGAGCCACCAGAGCGCGACGGCCGCCGGAAGCTGCGCCGCACAGACGGCCACGGCCGTGTTCAGCTCGGCCTTCGGCCAGTTCAGCCAGGCCGGACGGATGCTCGCAGGCTCCCGTGCGCCTTCTCCCCACCCCATGGCGCGGAGCGTACGCCGAGGCTGTGCGGGGCCTGTACAGGGGTTCCAATCTGACGATGCGTCAGCTTCAATGGGTGATGTGATGGGACACGCAGGGATGGCGGCCGCCGCCGTCCGCTACCTCAGGTCGGCCGGAACCCCCACCGCGGCGGGGCCCGTGGAGCCGTTGCCACGCCCCGACCTGCGGGCGGTCGGCGACGACGAGCGGGCACCGGTGGACCCGACCGAATTCCGGCGCGTCCTCGGGAACTTCGCGACCGGCGTGACGGTGATCACCGCGCCCGGCGCGGACGGTCCGGCGGGCTTCGCCTGCCAGTCCTTCGCCTCCCTCTCCCTCGAACCACCGCTGGTCTGCTTCATGGTCGGCCGTACGTCGACGACCTGGCCGCGGATAGCACGGGCGGGCGTCTTCTGCGTGAACGTGCTCGGCGCCCACCAGGGCGAGCTGTGCCGCGGCTTCGCGGTGAGCGGCTCGGACAAGTTCGCCGGGGTCGCGCACGACCCGGCTCCCGCCTCCGGTTCGCCGCGTCTCGCGGGCGCCGCCGCGTGGATCGACTGCACCATCCACGCGGTGCACACCGGCGGGGACCACCTGATCGTGGTGGGCCGGGTGGACGCGCTCGGCACGGGCGACGACGACGTGGCGCCCCTGCTGTTCCACAAGGGGCGCTTCGCCTGAGCCACCTCCGCGAGGCCGCCACGGCCGGACCGAGGATCGTCCGAGCCCCTGCCGAACCGAGGATCGCCCGAGCCCCTGCCGAACCGAGGATCGCCCGAGCCCTTGCCGGGCCGAGGATCGCCCGAGCCCTTGCCGGGCCGAGGATCGTGCCGGACCGACGGCCCCTAAGCCGCCGCCGGGCTGAGAGCCGTCGGCCTCCGCCGGATCACCAGCGCCATCAGTGCCGCCGCCGCGCACAGCGCGCCCGCGCCGTACCAGACCACGTTGTACGAGCCGAAGGTGTCCCGCGCGACGCCGCCGAGGAAGGCGACGAGGGCGGCGCCGACCTGGTGCGAGGCGAGGACCCAGCCGAAGACGATGGCGCTGTCGTCGCCGTACTGCTCGCGGCACAGGGCCAGGGTGGGCGGGACCGTGGCGACCCAGTCGAGGCCGTAGAAGACGATGAAGAAGAGCATCGGAGGGTGCACGCTCGCCCCGCTCGACTGCAGGAGAAGCGGCAGGAAGAGCAGCGAGATGCCGCGCAGCGAGTAGTACACGGCAAGCAGGCGGCGCGGTTCGAAGCGGTCGGTGAACCAGCCGGAGGCAACGGTTCCGACGACGTCGAAGACGCCGATGACCGCAAGGAGCGAGGCGGCCGCCGTGATGGGCATGCCGTGGTCGTGGGCGGCGGGCACGAAGTGTGTCTGGACCAAGCCGTTCGTGGAGGCGCCGCAGATCGCGAAGGTGCCGGCCAGCAGCCAGAAGGGGCCGGTGCGGACGGCCGAGAAGAGGACGGTCACCGCGCGGCGGGCGGCTCCCTGGACGGGTGCGGGCTTCGGTACGAACTCCGTCGCCCCGTACGGCTTGAGGCCCACGTCCGCCGGGTGGTCGCGCAGCAGCAGCCAGACGAAGGGGACGACCGCGAGGGCGGCGAGGGCGACCGTCACGGCGGCGGGCCGCCAGCCGTGGTCCGTGACCATCCAGGACAGCAGGGGCAGGAAGATCAGCTGACCGGAGGCCGAGCCCGCCGTGAGGATGCCCGTGACCAGGCCCTTTCGCTCGGTGAACCAGCGGTTGGTGACCGTCGCCGCGAAGGCGAGCGCCATCGAACCCGAGCCCAGGCCGACCAGCAGCCCCCAGCAGAACAGCAGTTGCCAGGCCGCTGTCATCCACACCGTGAGGCCGGAGCCGAGCGCGATCACCATCAAGGCGATCGCCACCACGCGCCGGATCCCGAACCGGTCCATCAGCGCGGCCGCGAAGGGCGCCGTGAGCCCGTAGAGCGCGAGGTTGATGGAGACCGCCGCGCCGATCGTGCCGCGCGACCAGTGGAACTCCTCGTGCAGCGGGTCGATGAACAGCCCGGGCAGCGAACGGAAGGCGGCCGCGCCGATGATCGTCACAAAGGTGACGGCGGCCACGAACCACGCTCGATGGATACGGCGTCGGCCGCGTCCCGGGGCAGCGGCGCCGGCCTCCTGACCGGCCGCGGCGGCCACATCGGCACCGTTCCCTGCCGGGTCGGTGGCTTCTCCCGCGGCGTCGGCGGCTTCGGTTGTCTGGGTCACGACACAAAGCTTCCGGCGTGCGTCCGGCCCGATCGAGTGGCCCGAAGGTCATCATTCGTTAGAATCGGGCCATGACGCCTCCGCCTTCCGCGCCGTCCGCGACCTCCACGCGCGCGTACCGCCCGCACCGGGTCGTCGTCCTCGCCCTGGACGGACTGCTTCCGTTCGAGCTGGGCATCCCGCACCGCATCTTCGGGCGGGCCAAGGACACCGAGGGGCGACTGTTGTACGAGGTGGTCACCTGCTCGATCCGGCCGCCGGGCCCCGTCGAGACGGACGGCGACTTCGCGATCCTGGTCGAGAACGGCCCGGAGGCGCTGGCCGGCGCCGACACGGTCGTCGTCCCGGCGTCGTACGAGCTCGGCCCGGTCTTCGAGGAGGGCGTCCTCACCGGCGAACTGGCCGCCGCCCTCGCCCACATCCGCCCCGGCACCCGGCTCGTCGCCATCTGCACCGGCGGTTACGTCCTCGCGGCCGCCGGGTACCTCGACGGACGTCCGGCCGCCACGCACTGGGCCGACGCCGAACACTTCCAGCAGACGTTCCCGAAGATCAAGGTCGACGCCGACGTGCTGTTCGTCGACGACGGGGACGTCCTCACCTCCGCCGGTGTCGCGGCCGGTCTCGACCTGTGCCTGCATCTCGTACGCCGGGACCACGGGGCCGCCGTCGCCAACGAGGTCGCGCGCCGCACGGTCGTACCCCCGCACCGCGACGGCGGGCAGGCGCAGTACATCCAACGTCCGGTGCCCGAGCCGCAGTTGGCGACCACCACCGTCGCCCGCGCATGGGCACTGGGCCGCCTGCACGAACCGATCCAGCTGCGCGACATGGCGGACCAGGAGTCCATGTCGGTACGCACCTTCACGCGCCGCTTCCGCGAGGAGGTCGGCGTCAGCCCCGGCCAGTGGCTCACCGGGCAGCGCGTCGAAAGGGCCCGGCACCTGCTGGAGTCCAGCGACCTGTCGATCGACCAGGTGGCCCGGGACTCCGGCTTCGGCACGGCCCAGTCGATGCGGCAGCACCTGCAGGCGGCGCTCGGGGTGACGCCGACGGCGTACCGCCGCACGTTCCGGGCCCTGACCCATCGCTCGTGAGTCCCCTCTTGATGACTCAGAAGGTCAGGACGGCCCGAGCCACCCGCCCTTCGTGGGCGTCCTGGGCCGCCTTGTCGAAGTCCTCGACCGGGTACGTCGCCGTGACCAGTTCGTCGAGCATGAGGCGCCCGGCGCGGTACAGGTCGGCGTAGAGGGCGATGTCGCGCTGCGGGCGGGAGGCGCCGTAGCGGCAGCCGAGGATCGACTTGTCCAGGAAGAGCGACGAGACGAGGAAGGACGCCTCGGCGGTCGACGGCGGCACACCCAGCAGCACGGCCTGACCGTGCCGGTCAAGGAGATCGATCGCCTCACGAATCAGCTCCACGCGCCCCACGCACTCGAAGGCGTGATCGGCGCCGTGCGGCAGGACCTCCCGCACGCCCTCCACCGAGGTGAGGAAGTCCGTCGCGCCGAACTGCCGCGCCACGGCCTCCTTGGCCGGGTTGGAGTCCACGGCGACGATCTTCAGGGCGCCTGCGATCCGTGCCCCCTGGAGGACGTTGAGCCCGATGCCTCCGGTCCCGATGACGAGCACGCTGTCACCACGATCGACCCGCGCACGGTTCAGCACGGCCCCGACGCCCGTCAGCACACCGCAGCCGATCAGCGCGGCGGAGGGCAGCGGAATGTCCTTCGGAATGCGGACCGCCTGCACCGCCTTCACCAACGTCCGTTCGGCGAAAGCCGAGTTGGCGGCGAACTGGTACAGCGGCTGCCCGCCCCGGGAGAACGGCTGCTGCGGCCTGCCGATCGCCTGGCGGCACATCGTCGGCCGCCCCCGGTCGCACTCGGCGCACGCACCGCAGTTGGCGAGCGTGGACAGCGCGACATGATCCCCCGGCCGGACATGGGTGACACCCACACCCACCGCTTCCACGACCCCCGCACCCTCATGGCCCAGCACCACAGGAACGGGGAAAGGTATGGTCCCGTCCACCACGGACAGATCGCTGTGGCAGAGCCCGGCCGCGGAGATGGCGACCTGCACCTCGCCAGGGCCGGGGTCCCGTATCTCCAGATCGTCCACGACCTGGGTCTGCTTCCCGTCGAAGATCACGCCTCGCATCGCGCCAGCTCCCTTTCCTTCCCCGGACTATGCCCGGGGTTCCTTAGGCAGGCCGAGCACGCGCTCGGCGATGATCGTGCGCTGGATCTCGTCCGAGCCGCCGTAGATCGTGTCGGCCCGGCTGAAGAGGAACAGGTGCTGCAACGCGTCGAGTTCGTACGGCGCCGCAGCCGACCAGTCGGCGGGCCCCACCGCCGCGTCGGCGCCCCGCACCTGCACGGCCAGCTCGCCCAGCCGCCGGTGCCAGCCGCCCCACAGCAGCTTCGCGACGCTCGGGGCGCCAGGCCGGTCGGCGCCCGAACTCCCCAGCGTGCGCAGGGAGTTCCACCGCATGGTGCGCAGCTCGGCCCACAGCCGAACCAGCCGCTCCCGCACAACGGGGTCATCGGCAGCCCCCGTAGCAACCGCTGCCTCAACGACCTCCCTCAACTCCTCGGCAAACCCGACCTGTTGGGCAAGGGTCGAGACCCCCCGCTCGAAACCCAGCAGGCTCATGGCCACGCGCCACCCGTCGCCCTCACTGCCGACGACATGCTCGGCCCTCGCCTGCGCCCCGTCGAAGAACACCTCGTTGAAGTCGCTCGTGCCGGTCAGCTGACGGATGGGCCGCACCTCGATGCGGCCGGGCTGGTCCATCGGGACGAGCAGGAACGAAAGGCCCTGGTGGCGGGGGGCGTCCGGCCGGGTGCGGGCCAGGACGAAACACCAGTCCGCTTCGTGGGCGAGGGAGGTCCAGATCTTCTGGCCGGTGATCCGGTACGACTCCCCGTCCTTCACCGCGGCGGTGCGTATGCCCGCCAGGTCGGAGCCCGCGCCGGGTTCGCTGTAGCCCTGGCACCACAGTTCCTCGCCGCGGGCGATCGGCGGCAGGAACCGGGCCTTCTGCTCCGCGGTTCCGTGCGCGAGGAGGGTGGGCGCCAGCAGCTTCTCGCCGATGTGCCCCGAGCGGGCGGGGGCCTTCGCCCGGGCGTACTCCTCGGCCCACACCACCTGCCGGGTCAGATCCAACCGGCGGTTGCCGTACCCCTCCTCCTCCCACCCGAGCCCTATCCACCCGGCCCGCCCCAGTTCCCGCTCCCACCCCCGCCGGTCCTGCCCCCCTCCGGCGTGCTCCTCCAACCACCTCCGCACCTCACCCCGAAACACCTCATCCTCAACCCCAAACCCAAACTCCACGCCAACCACCTCCACGACCCTCCACCCAACGTCTCGCCTCCCGCCCCCGGGGTGGGTGGGCAAACCCCTCTCACCCCTTTGTTTGAACGCTCACCCCGGGTGGGTGGGCAAACCCCGGGCACCCCTTGCTCCCTTCGCACCCGGCGTGCGCGCCGGCCGGGGCTGGGTCACGCAACTCGGCGCTTACGAGGCGCCGCTGCGCCCACCCGTGCCGCCCCCAGCGGCACGATCGCCCGCAGTGACGCGGCTTCGCCGACCACCCGGCGTCACACGCACCACCGCAGCGTGGGTGGGCAGCCGCGCCTGGCTCCACGCACGCCCGCAGTGACGCGGCTTCGCCGGCCCCCCCGGCGCCACACCCACGCACGCCGTGACCTGGCTTCGCCAGCCACCCCCGCTGCATGGGTGGGAAACGCCCCAAGCCCCACGACTGCCCGCAGAATCGCGACTACGCCGGCCACCCGCCACCCCACACACCCGCAGTGAAGCGGCATCCGCAAGCCCCCACTCCCCGGCCCCCACTCCCCGGCCCCCACGCACCCGCGGCCGAGTACGCACGGAAGGGTCCGTGCCGGTACGTCTCTGCCCGTCGCGTAGCAGGCCCCCAGCCAAGCTCCGCCATGCTCGACCCCGGGCAGTACGCCC
>NZ_JBEXDZ010000150.1:0-23283 GCF_040606085.1 Streptomyces sp. NPDC005485
TACACGTCCACGACCTCCAGCGACTACAACGCCATCGACCCGAACCTCTTCGTCGACGACAACGGCAAGTGGTGGCTCTCCTTCGGCAGTTGGTGCGTCCCGCCAGGGCACCGTGTCCCTGGCGGTGCACGACGACGACACCGGGCTGACGTGCGCCCTCGCGGGCACGCGCCAGTACGACTCGGCGAGCATCGTCAAGGTCATGATCATGGAGGCGGTCCTGCGCAGGGCGGAACAGCTGGGGCGCCGGCTCACGAGCTGGGAGCTGGCCAACCTTCGTCCCATGATCACCAGGTCCGACAACACGGCCGCCCGACGGCTGTGGGCCGGCGTCGGCCGCATCGACCTGGGCCGCCTACTGGCCCTCGCCGGAACCAGCGGCACCGTGCTGGGCCCCGGCGACTACTGGGGTCTGACCCGCACCACGGCCGCCGACCAGCTGCGCCTGCTCGACGTGCTCACCCGCACCGGCTCGTTCCTCAAGAGCCGCGCCTACGGCCTGAAGCTGCTCGGCCAGGTCCGCAGCGACCAGCGCTGGGGTGTGCCGGCCGGGATGCCGCGCGGCCTGAAGGCCCACCTCAAGAACGGCTGGCTGCCGCGGTCCACGCACGGCTGGCGGGTGCACAGCGTCGGCGCGTTCACCGGCCCCCACCGCACGTACCGCATCGTCGTCCTCTCGCACGACAACCCGACGATGGCGTACGGCGTCCGCACCATCGAGCGCATCGCACAAGCGGTCCACCGCGGCCTCAACGGCGACACCGGTCCCGACCCCGGCCGCGGTGCCGCCCGTGGTCTGACCCCGGAGCGTGAGATCAGTGAGCTGCCGGACGGCTCGGCTCCGTACGGTCCCGCGCCCGGCGGGGCGGGGTGGGAGCCGGGCGCCATGCCCTGACTCCGAGGGCGTACAGGAGAAGTCCCAGGACCAGGCCCGCCCCGGCGCCGAAGCACAGTGTCGGGATCAGCTCCCACGGCTTTGCCTCGGCTCTGTGGAAGGCCCACCAGCGTGAAGCCCGCTGCACCGCGGCCACCGCCGCGCAGCCCCCGATCACGGCTCCCGCCAACCACCGGTCGGACGCGGACAGTTCGGGCACCCCGGTCGGCCGTTCCGTCGGCACCGGGGTCCGCCGCAGCGCGATCACCACGAAGACGGTGATGATGACGGCCGCCACCGCCGAACCGCCGTACTGCAGGTACCAGTACAGGGGCGAGCCCGCCACCTGTCGCCCCAGTACGGGAAACAGTCGCATCCCCCACCGGTCGAGATGAGTGAACGCGTCCCACACGACATGGGTCAGTGCGCCGACCGCAGCCGAGACGTACCACCATGCCGCCAGTTCCGGGCGCACCCGCTCGCGTGGCATCCCGCAGCGCAACAGTCCCGCGGGCCGCGCCTGCCGGGCTCGTGGCAGCAGCGCCACCAGCGGCTCGCGCAGCACCAGCCACAGGCCCACGAGCGCCCAGGCGACGAGCACGTCGAGGGTGAAGACGCCGGCGAAGGAGTGCGTGAAGTCGCCGAACTCCATCGCTCCCGGGAGCACACTCGCGACGTAGTAGGTCATGTCGGGAGAGAACGAACCGGCGACGAGGACCGCGGGCACCAGTCGGCCCCGGCCGCTTCCGTCGCCGCGTACGGCGGGCAGCACGGCCGCCGCATGGCTGAGAGTGAAGGGCAAGTCGGCTCCCCGCGAAGGATGTTGGCCGAGCGTGTGGTCCCGGCGATCACAGACGCCCAGTATGCGGGAGGCGGGAAAAGCTGCGGGAAAAGGCACCGGAAGGGCAGAGGAGCGTGCGGGAGAACCGCCGCCCCGGCGTTGTCCGGGCCACCGGCTGCCGTCGCCCCGTACAACCGAACATGGCCAACCGGTGAAAACCGGGCGCGGACGGGTGCCCGGGCAACGGAAGTTGTCGTAGGGTCACCTGGGTCACCGTGCTGGGGAGCGCGGTCGAACAGCAGAGGAACGCGCGGAGCGCGGGCGGTCGTCCACGGGAGGGGTTCACTCAATGGCGGCGCATTTCGACAGGAGGCTGCTCAAGGCGGCGGCCACCACCGCAGTGGCCGCGGCAGCGGTCGCGGCACTGTCCGCGTCCCAGGCTCCGGGAGTGACGACCGACAACCAGGGCAGACAGACCACCGGCGCCCAGCCGACCCCCGACGTGCAGGAAGACGGCACCGCGACGGGCAACTCCCGTTACTACACGGACCTTCCGCCCCTGCAGAGCCCCAACCCGGCGCCCAGCCCCGGCGGGACCTCTCCGATCGGCACGGGCGAGGCCGAGGCCGGCATCCCCGCGACCGTCCTCGACGCCTACAAGAAGGCCGAGGCGTCCCTGCGCGAGTCCAAGCCGGGCTGCAACCTGCCCTGGCAGCTCCTCGCCGCCATCGGCAAGGTCGAGTCGGGCCAAGCCCGCGGCGGCCGCGTCGACGCGGGCGGGACGACGTACTCGCCGATCCTCGGCCCCAAACTCGACGGCAACGGCTTCGCGCTCATACCCGACACCGACAACGGCGCCTACGACGGCGACAGCGGCTACGACCGCGCGGTCGGACCGATGCAGTTCATCCCCTCCACCTGGGAGTGGGCCGGCCGCGACGGCAACGGCGACGGCAAGAAGGACCCCAACAACGTCTACGACGCGGCCCTCTCCGCCGGCCACTACCTGTGCCGCTTCGGCCACGACATGTCGGTCCAGTCGCAGATGAACGCCTCGATCCTCAGCTACAACAACTCGACGGCGTACCTCAACACCGTCCTGTCGTGGCTGGAGTACTACCGCAAGGGCACGCACGAGGTTCCCGACGGCACGGGTTCGCTGCCCTCGCACCACAGCGACGATTCCAACGGGCCGACCCCCAGCCCGTCCCCCTCCACCCCGGCCACGCCCAAGCCGGACACCACGAAGCCGACCAAGCCGAAGCCGACCCCGCCCACCCCGGGCGGCGACGGCTCGGGCAGCCCCACTCCGACCCCGCCGCCGACGAAGCCCACGCCCGGCACGCCGAGCCCCAGCCCCACACCTCCCACGCCCACCGAAACGGTGGACCACCTGGCGAACGCGAGCACCGGCAAGCTCACCGCGACCGCCGGCGACACCTTCGCCGAGAAGGTCACCGTCCAGCCCGAGACCAAGGCCGACAAGGCCGTCGCGAGAGTCCGCATCCGCTTCGCGATCGTCGGCGACACGGACGCGACCTTCAGCGGCGGCGAGAAGTACGCCACCCTCGTCACCAACTTCGCGGGCAGGGCCACCGCGCCCGCGATCGTGGCGGGCGAGACGACCGGCGACTTCACCGTCCGCGCCACCGTGGTGGGCCGCGTCCTGCCCGGCCTCGACTACACCGCGACCGTCACCCCGCGCCAGGCCGACACCCTCGCCCGCACCAGCGACACCGCGCTGACCTGCGTGCCGGGCGGCGAGTTCGCCGAACGGGTCAAGGTGAAGGCGACGTACAAGGACGCCGTCGCCGACGGGGTCGCGGCCACCGCGACACTCGTCAAGTCGGCCGACGACGCCGCCGAGAACGACAAGGGCCCCTACTTCAAGGACGCGGACGGCAAGCCGATCCGCACCCTGAAGGACCTCAAGACGGACGCCGACGGCCTGCTCGAACTGCCGAAGCTGTACGCCGACGACGCGACCGGCACCTTCCTGCTCCGCATCAACACCACCGGCGGCGCCACGCTGACCGTCGAGCTGAAGGTGGCGGCCGCCGCCTCGTAGGACCTCGTTCAGCGGCGCCCCTCCGTTTTCCGCGGAGGGGCGCCTTCGTTGTGTGTGCAACGTGTTCTCATCTCGCGCCGCCGTTGCTACCGTGCCGGACCTGACGCTGTATCAGATGCATCCGTTCCGGGAGGCCCGCATGCGCGCACTCATCGCCGCCGCGACCGGTCTCGCGCTGGCCTTCGCCCTGGTCCTCACCGTCACGGCCCTGGGTTCGCCGACCGGCACGACCTCACCGAAGCCGCTGCTCACCACGGTCCCCGAGCACCCGTAACGCACGCACAGGGAGGACGCCGAGATGCGCCGCAAGGCCAGCCTCATCCTGCTCGCCCTCGCCGTGTTCTTCGCGGCGCTGTCCCCGCTGCTGCGCTGGTACGCCTTCCCGCGACTGGCGAAGATCCCGGCGGGCCAGTACCAGGACATGGTCCTGGAGGCGAAGAACGCCACCCTCATCGACTACGGCACGATGAAGGCCAGGACCGTCCCCAAGGTGACCGTCGTGCAGACCCTCAAGGGCAACGTCGAGGCCTCGGAGAAGATCGAGAAGACCGCCGGACGGGACGTGGTGGTCTGGGACTCCCTCTCCTACGTCCAGGGCCCCGACGGCAAGATGATCTCCAAGATCCCCGAGCGCTACATCTTCGACGCCCACAGCCAGGAACCCGTGCACGCCACCGGCGAGATGGTCGACGGCGACGCGGTGCGCCGGAACGGCATCGAGTTCAAGTGGCCCTTCCTCACCGAGAAACGGGACTACGAGTACTTCGACGCGCAGACCCGCACCACCGCCCCCATCCACTACAAGGGCACCCAGGACTTCCGCGGCCTCAAGGTCTACTACTTCGAGCAGACCATCCCCTGGACCAAGGTCCACTTCCCCCGGACCATGCCCGTCAAGGGCATCACCCGGGAATCGCTCGCCAAGACCGGCACCGCCATGTGGTACACCACCGTCCGCAAGTTCTGGGTCGAACCCGTCACCGGGGCGCCCGTCTACGGCGAGGAGATCCACAAGGAGGAGCTGCGCGGCGGCACCCTCCTGGGCGACCGCGACAAGGTCACCGCGTTCGCCGGGCACGTGAAGATGCGCGAGGACTACATCGAGCACACCGTCGCCCTGGTCAAGTCCAACCGCACCACGATCCTGCTGCTGACGTCGTACCTGCCCTGGGGCTTCCTGAGCCTCGGCATCGGGCTCCTGGCGCTCTCCCTCTACCTGGAGGCGCGCAGCCGCCGCCCGGGCGACCCGACACCCGCCGAGGCCGCGGAACCCGAACCGGTCAGCGCCTGAACCAGGTCAGCGCCCCAGCCGCGCGTTGGTGTGCCGCGTCGGCGCCGCGGTCGCCGGGTCCTCGGGCCACGGGTGCTTGGGGTAGCGGCCGCGCAGTTCGGCCCGTACAGCCTTGTAGCCGTCCTTCCAGAAGGACTCCAGGTCGGCGGTGACGGCGGCGGGCCGCCCGGCGGGGGACAGGAGATGCACGAGCAGGGGCACGCCCGCCACCCGCGGTGTCCGCGCCAGGCCGAACATCTCCTGGAGTTTCACCGCCAGCACGGGCCGCTCGGGGTCGCCGTAGTCGATCCGGATCGCGGACCCGCTCGGCACCTCGACCCGCTCCGGGGCGAGCTCGTCGAGCCGTGCCGCCTCCCCGGAGGCCCACGGCAGCAGCCGGGTCAGCGCCTGCCCGGCATCGATGCGGCCCAGATCGGCGCGTCGGCGTGCCCGGCCCAACTCCGGCTCCAACCACTCGTCCACGCGCGCGTGGAGGGCGTCGTCGGACACCTCGGGCCACGGCGCGCCGAGGTGCAGCCGCAGAAAGGCGAGCCGCTGCCGCAGGGCCTCGCTGTCCCGAGTCCACCGCAGCAGCGACAGCCCCTCCTCCCGCAGCCCTTCAACAAGCGCCTGCCGTACGAGTCCGGGGTCGGCGTTCCTGATCGGCCGTACCGTCAGCTCCACCGCACCCAGGCGCTCGACCCGCCGGGCCACCACGTCCCCGTCGGCCCAGTGGACCTCGTCGCCCTCCCCGTGCAGCGCCCCGGCGGCCCGCCGCGCGGTCTCCTCGTCCACCGCCGCCCCGAGCCGCACGCGCGCGTGCCCCGCTCCCACGGGCCGATCCGCGACGGCGACGGCGAGCCAAGGCGCTCCCCGCAGCCCTGATCCGTCGGCGACCTCGGCCCGGGTCCCGGACACCATCAGGTACGAACCCCCTTGCGCCCGCGCGACCCGCTCCGGGAAGGCGAGGGCGGCCACGAGAGCAACGACGCGATCGTCCCCCACGGCCGCCGGCCCGCCCGCGGCGGCCCTGGCGGGCGAGGACGCGGCTCGCAGGCGCCGGGCCTCCGTGCGCCAGCGGGTCGCGTACGCGTCGCCGCCGCGCCGGGCGGCTCGCCAGGCCGCGGCGAGATCGTCGCCGTACTCCCGGGGCGGCTCCTCGCTCAGCAGGGCGACGACCTCGGCGGCCCGCTCCGCGCCCACTTCGGGGGCCGCGTCCAGCAGGGCGCGGGCGAGCCGGGGATGCAGGCCGAGGCGGGCCATCCGGACGCCGCGCTCGGTGGCCCGGCCCGCCGGGTCGACCGCACCGACCGCCGTGAGGACGGACCGCGCGGCGGCCATCGCCCCGCCCGGCGGCGGATCCAGCAGCGCCAGCCCGGAGGCCTCGGGATCGCCCCAGCAGGCCGCCTGGAGAGCGAACGCCGTCAGGTCGGCCACCTTGATCTCGGGGGAGGGGAAACGCGGCAGACGGGCGTCCTCCGCCTCCGCCCAGCACCGGTAGACCGCACCCGGCGCCTCCCGCCCGGCCCGCCCCGCGCGCTGGCGCCCCGCGGCCTGCGAGGCCCGTACCGTCGTGAGCGCGCTAAGCCCGCGCGCGTGGTCCACCCGCGGCTCCCGCGCGAGCCCCGAGTCCACGACCACCCGGACACCCGGCACCGTCAGCGACGACTCGGCCACCGCGGTCGCGAGCACCACCCGGCGCCGTGTGCCCCCCGCCAGCACCGCGTCCTGCACGGCCGCCGGGGCCCGTCCGTGCACCTGGAGCACCTCGACCTCGGCGAGACCGCCGAGCTGCCCGGCGACCCGGGCGATCTCCCCGACCCCGGGGAGGAAGCAGAGGACGTCCCCTTCGCGCTCCGCCAGGGCCCGCCTCACCGCCGACGCCACGTGTGTCAGCAGCGCCGGGTCCACCCGCATGCCGTGCGGCGGCCGTACGGGCCGGGCGGGCGGCGTCCACACCACCTCGACGGGATGCGAGACGCCCTGCGCCTCGACGACCGGCACGTCACCCAGCACCCGCGCCCAGCCGCCGGCGTCCGTGGTCGCGGAGGCGGCCACCAATTTCAGCTCGGGACGGAGCGCGGCGCGTACGTCGACGAGGAACGCGGCGACGGTGTCCGCGTCCAGGTGTCGCTCATGGCACTCGTCGAGCACCACCACGTCCACGCCCGCCAGCTCCTGGTCGCGCTGGAGCCGCTGCAGCAGCACGCCGGTCGTGACGACCTCCACGCGCGCGCGTGGGCCCACCACCCGCTCCCCGCGCACCGTGTACCCGACGCTGTCGCCGACCTTCTCCCCGAGCAGCCACGCCATCCGCCGCGCCGCCGCCCGCGCGGCGATCCGCCGGGGCTCGGCGACCACGACCCGGCGCGCGGCCCCCTCGCCGACCAGACCGGCGAGCACCAGCGGCACCAGCGTCGTCTTGCCGGTGCCGGGCGGCGCGACGAGCACGGCGCCGCCGTGCGCCTCCAGGGCGTCGTGCAGGCCGGGCAGGGCGCCGCGTACGGGCAGCTGGTCCAGGGCGTCGTAACGGATCACCCGCCCAGTGTCGTACGCGGCCGGACGGCCGGTGACCCTCAGTCCCGATCGCAGACGAAGATCGCCGTGCCCGGGATCAGGTTGCCGCGCAGCGGGGACCAGCCGCCCCACTCCTGGGTGTTCCAGGCGGGCCACTGCGGCTCGACGAGGTCGACCAGGCGGAAGCCGCCGGCCACCACGTCGCGCACGCGGTCGCCGACCGTCCTGTGGTGCTCGACGTACACCGCGTGCCCCTCGTCGTCCTGCTCCACATAAGGGGTGCGGTCGAAGTACGAGGCGGCCACCGACAGACCCTCGGGGCCCGGCTCGTCCGGGAAGGCCCAGCGGATCGGATGCGTCACCGAGAAGACGAAGCGTCCGCCCGGACGCAGGACCCGGTGCACCTCACGCAGGACGAGTACCGGATCGGCGACGAACGGCAGCGCGCCGTACGCCGAGCACGCGAGGTCGAAGGAGCCGTCCGCGAAGGGCAGGGCGCCCGCGTCGGCCTCCACCAGGGGGACGGAGCCGCCGATCCGCAGCGCGTGCTGCAGCTGGCGGTGGGAGAGGTCCAGGGCCACCGGACGCGCCCCCTGGCCCGCCAGCCAGCGCGAGCACTGCGCCGCACCGGCGCCGATCTCCAGAATGTCCTTGTCCTTGAGGTCCTCCGGCGGACCGAGCAGCTCGGCCTCCACCTCGTCGAGTCCCTCCGGGCACCACACGAACCGGTCGTCACCGAGGAACGTGCCGTGCTCGGTCTGGTACTCGTCCGCGTTCCGGTCCCACCAGCCCCGGTTGGCCCGGGAACTTTCCGTGACGTCGGCCGAGCGACGGGTGGCTTCGGGCTCGAACGCTTCGGGCTCTTGGATGATCGGCTCCCGGGTATTAGTCTGCGGTCTCTTCCGTCCAACCCGCTCCGGAAGGTGTCACGGAAGGGGTTCCCCAGGCGCGCTTGGCCTCGGGGGACAGTTCTTGTGCCGGGTATGCGGTGTTCCGCCCCGGGTGTGCGCCTTCGCGCATTGACCCTGCCCGGCTGCCCCCGTATGCTACAAGTTGCGCTGCGAGCCTGCCTACCTCAGACGTAGCAGGTTGCGCTCGCATCTGTATGTATGTCCCCTCGGTTGTCGAGGCGCCCCCGGGTAACCGGGTCGGGCGCTTCCTTGGCTGTCCGGCCTTCTGCAGAGCGAAACGGGCTCCCGGCGTAAGCAGTACCTACGACTCACCGTCCGTACCGGAGCCCTTTCCCACATGACGAGCAGCACCGAGACCACCGCCACCACCCCGCAGGTTGCGGTCAACGACATCGGTAACGAGGAAGCTTTCCTCGCCGCTATCGACGAGACGATCAAGTACTTCAACGATGGCGACATCGTCGACGGCGTCATCGTCAAGGTTGACCGGGACGAGGTTCTCCTCGACATCGGTTACAAGACCGAAGGTGTCATCCCGAGCCGCGAGCTCTCGATCAAGCACGACGTCGACCCCAATGAGGTCGTCGCCGTCGGTGACGAGATCGAAGCCCTTGTTCTCCAGAAGGAGGACAAGGAAGGCCGCCTGATCCTCTCGAAGAAGCGTGCCCAGTACGAGCGCGCCTGGGGCACCATCGAGAAGATCAAGGAAGAGGACGGCATCGTCACCGGCACCGTCATCGAGGTCGTCAAGGGTGGTCTCATCCTCGACATCGGCCTCCGTGGCTTCCTGCCGGCCTCCCTCGTCGAGATGCGCCGCGTCCGCGACCTCCAGCCCTACGTGGGCAAGGAGCTCGAGGCGAAGATCATCGAGCTGGACAAGAACCGCAACAACGTGGTCCTGTCCCGCCGTGCCTGGCTGGAGCAGACCCAGTCCGAGGTCCGCCAGACGTTCCTCACGACCCTCCAGAAGGGTCAGGTCCGCTCCGGCGTCGTCTCCTCGATCGTCAACTTCGGTGCCTTCGTGGACCTGGGTGGCGTCGACGGTCTGGTTCACGTCTCCGAGCTGTCCTGGAAGCACATCGACCACCCCTCCGAGGTTGTCGAGGTCGGCCAGGAAGTCACCGTCGAGGTCCTCGACGTCGACATGGACCGCGAGCGTGTCTCCCTGTCGCTGAAGGCGACGCAGGAAGACCCGTGGCAGCAGTTCGCCCGGACCCACCAGATCGGTCAGGTCGTCCCGGGTAAGGTCACGAAGCTCGTCCCGTTCGGTGCGTTCGTCCGCGTGGACGAGGGCATCGAGGGTCTGGTCCACATCTCCGAGCTGGCCGAGCGCCACGTGGAGATCCCGGAGCAGGTCGTCCAGGTCAACGACGAGATCTTCGTCAAGGTCATCGACATCGACCTCGAGCGCCGCCGTATCAGCCTCTCGCTGAAGCAGGCCAACGAGTCCTTCGGTGCCGACCCGGCCTCGGTCGAGTTCGACCCGACGCTGTACGGCATGGCCGCGTCGTACGACGACCAGGGCAACTACATCTACCCCGAGGGCTTCGACCCCGAGACGAACGACTGGCTCGAGGGCTTCGAGACCCAGCGCGAGGCTTGGGAGGGCCAGTACGCCGAGGCGCAGCAGCGCTTCGAGCAGCACCAGGCTCAGGTCATCAAGTCCCGCGAGGCCGACGCTCAGGCCGAGGCCGAGGGTGCCAGCACCTCCAGCGCGGCCCCGGCCGCGTCCGGTGGCGGTTCGTACTCCTCGGAGTCGGACGACAACTCCGGCGCCCTGGCGTCGGACGAGGCCCTGGCTGCCCTCCGCGAGAAGCTCGCCGGCGGCCAGAGCTGATAGCTCACCGCTAGGCGCCTGTCGCTGAACTGCGGGCCCGCACCCATCTGGGTGCGGGCCCGCAGTGCGTGTGGTGGCAGCACGGAGCGTTGCCGTGCGCGCCCGAGGCGGTGACCGCTCCCCACGCGCGCGTGAAGACGTTCCAGGCAGGGTCCGGCGGGACTCCAGCGGCTGAGAAGTCGATAAGAGGTGACGCCCACGCGGCGCGGGCCGGGAATGCCCGCGCCGCGCAGCACGTTGTGCAGTACGAACACGAGGAGGAGCGGTCACTGTGCTTGATCCGCAGGGTTTGTACGCATGGGAGCCGAAGGGCCTGGCAGTCGTCGACATGGCGCTCGCCCAGGAGTCGGCCGGTCTTGTCATGCTCTACCACTTCGACGGATACATCGACGCGGGCGAGACCGGCGACCAGATCGTGGACCGGCTGCTCGACTCGCTGCCCCACCAGGTCGTGGCCCGTTTCGACCACGACCGGCTCGTGGACTACCGAGCCCGGCGCCCGCTGCTGACGTTCAAGCGCGACCGCTGGACCGACTACGAGGAGCCCACCCTCGACGTCCGGCTCGTCCAGGACGCCACCGGCGCGCCCTTCCTGCTCCTGTCCGGCCCCGAGCCTGACGTCGAGTGGGAGCGCTTCGCCGCCGCCGTCCAGCAGATCGTGGAGCGGCTCGGCGTGCGTCTGTCCGTGAACTTCCACGGCATCCCCATGGGCGTCCCGCACACCCGTCCGGTGGGCGTGACCCCGCACGGCAACCGCACCGACCTCGTCCCGGGCCACCGCAGCCCCTTCGACGAGGCACAGGTCCCCGGCAGCGCCGAGGCCCTCGTCGAGTACCGCCTCATGGAGGGCGGATTCGACGTCCTGGGCGTCGCCGCGCACGTACCGCACTACATCGCGCGCTCCCCGTACCCGGACGCCGCACTGACCGTCCTGGAGTCGATCACCGCCGCGACGGGGCTGGTGCTTCCCGGCATCGCGCACTCCCTGCGCACCGAGGCGCACCGCACGCAGACGGAGATCGACCGGCAGATCCAGGAGGGCGACGAGGAACTGGTCGCCCTGGTCCAGGGCCTTGAGCACCAGTACGACGCCGCCGCGGGCTCCGAGTCCCGGGGCAACATGCTCGCCGAACCCGTCGACATCCCGTCGGCGGACGAGATCGGCCTCGAATTCGAGCGGTTCCTGGCGGAGCGCGAGGGCGACGCCTGACCTCCCGGGCCCGCGGGGGCTCCAGCGTCGCTGTCGGAGGCAGGGCCTAAGCTTCCGGTCATGCTGAAGGTGGGCCTGACCGGCGGTATCGGCGCCGGCAAGAGCGAGGTGTCGCGGCTGCTCGTCGAGCAGGGCGCGGTGCTGATCGACGCGGACAGGATCGCGCGGGAGGTCGTCGCGCCCGGAACTGCCGGGCTGGCCGCGGTGGTCGAGGCCTTCGGCAAGGACGTGCTCGCGCCGGACGGCGGCCTCGACCGGCCCAAGCTGGGCTCGATCGTCTTCGCGGACCCGGCGCGGCTCGCGACGCTGAACGCGATCGTGCACCCCCTGGTTGGCGCCCGCTCCCGCGAACTGGAGAACGCCGCCGCACCGGACGCCGTCGTCGTGCACGACGTACCGCTGCTCGCCGAGAACGGCATGGCGGCGCTGTACGACGTCGTGGTCGTCGTCGACGTCCGCCCCGGGACACAGCTCGACCGCCTTGTACGGCTGCGTGGCATGACCGAGGAGGACGCCCGCGCCCGCATGGCCGCCCAGGCCACCCGCGAAAAGCGCCTGGAGATCGCGGACATCGTCATCGACAACGACGTACCGCTTCAGGAGCTGGAGCAGCGGGTCCGGGAGGTCTGGGCGGATCTCGTACGGCGGGCGGCGGGCGCGTAGCCCGCGGCCGACGGCACCCATGTGCGGGCCACGTCCGCACAGGAGCACGGCGGAGCCCGGAATAGGGGCCCCTTGTCCGGGCGTTGAACCGGGTCAGTGAGGGAAGGACTCAGCCGTGCCCGAGACCAGCGGTTCCACTGGACGTACTCCGGAGACGCATGTCATCGACTTCCGTGCCGCCGAGCATCTGCTCGCCGCGCGGGATCCGCGGGGCGCGGTGAAGCTGCTCGACTCAGTCATCGCCGCGTACCCCGAGAACACGGCCGCGCGGCTGCTGCGCGCGCGTGCCTTCTTCGCCGCCGCACAACTGCGGCCCGCCGAGCTGGAGTTCACCATCGTCCTGGAGCGCGAGCCGGACAACGCGTTCGCGCACTTCGCGCTCGCCCGCACCTATGAGCGCCAGCTGCGCCCGGACCAGGCCAAGCGGCACTTCCGGCTCGCGGCGGCGCTCGACCCGAAGCCGCAGTACCTGAAAGCGGCGCGCTTCGACTCGTGATCGCCGGGAGGCCGGCCGGCAGGCTCTACGGAAGCCGGTGTTCCGGCGGCCGGTACGGCGGGATGTCGCGGCCGGGCTGGTAGTGCGGCCCCTGGTGGATGTGCCGCAGGATCATGGCCATGTCGAAGGTGACGATCAGCCACAGCACGCCGCACGCGGCCGCCCAGCCGGGCCGCCCGGCCAGGGTGAACGCGACCGTTCCGAAGGTCGCCCAGATCAGACCCCACACGCTCAGCCAGAAGCGGAGCCGCAGGGCACTGCGCGCTGTCGTGGGTTCACTGCCCGTACGCATCCGGATCACTGCTCCTATGAGAAAACGTACTCTTCGGTGCGGACCTTCACCACACATCCGATCGACGGGAGAACCAGACCGTGCTTCCGGACACCGATGAGCTTCCCGAGCTGCTGCTCGACCTCGCGGTACCCCATGAGGACATCAACGAACTGGTCGCCGTGCGACGGGTGTTGGCGCGCGACCCGGGGGCGGTGAAGCTCCTGGAGGAGTGCGTCGAGGAGCTGGTGCGGGGGATGGGGGCGCCGGGGGAGTTCGACGAGCGGTCCAGGCTCGCCGAGCGGCTCACCGCCGCGCCGGCCGCGCTGGGCCGCTATTTTCCGGCGTACGTGTTCGTCGCGGCGCTGCCGTACATCCGGGCCCACCACCTCGACCGCGGCATCCCGGGCGACATCTCCCGGCACACCCTGGCCGACCTCGGGCGCAATATGGCGGCGCACCGCAGACGGCACGGAAGGGGAGGCGTGCTGGCCCCGCAATGGCTCACCCTGCACTTCCGCGGGGAGCTGTACCAGCTGGGGCGACTGCAGTTCCAGCGGGTGCGGCTCGATGAGCGCGCGGTCTCGGAGCTCGCGGCGGTGGGACTCGACGCGACGCCGGGCACCCCGTGTCTGAGCCTGCACATCGCCGACTTCCGGGGGCCGCTCTCCCCGGCCGCCTGCGACCGGTCCCTGGCGCTGGCACGGGAGTTCTTCCCCCGGCACTATCCGCAGGAGCGGCACGAGACCGCCGTCTGCCACTCCTGGCTGCTCGACCCGCAGTTGAAGCGGTACCTGCCCGCGGACTCCAACATCGTCCGGTTCCAGGAGCGCTTTCGACTCACCCACGCGAGCCCCGACGACCAGGGCAGGGAACCGGCGGACACCGAACCCGTCCGGTTCGTCTTCGCGGACCCGGACCTGCCGGTGGAGACGCTGCCGCGCCGCACCGCTGTCGAGCGTGCCGTAGGGGACCATCTGCGGGCCGGGGGCCACTGGTACATCGGACAGGGCTGGTTCCCGCTGTAGGGCCTGCGCGGCGTGTTTCGCGTGTCCGGCCTGTGCGGGCCGGGAACGGGTCGGGCAGGGTGTCCGTTGGACGGTCATGGGCATGGAGATGCGTCAGGGATACGAGGGGACCGGACCCGGTGCGATCACGCCGGACGGCTGCGCGGTCGAGCTCTACGCGCGGCTGTCCGCCAGGGACGAGCCGGACATCATCGCCGCGGAGCTGCCCAAGGGCGCCCGCCTGCTGGAACTGGGCAGCGGGGTCGGGCGGATGACCCACCCGCTGCTCGAACGCGGCTTCACGGTCACGGCCGTGGACGAGTCGGCGGAGATGCTGGAGCGCGTCCGAGGGGCGCGCACGATATGCGGCCCCATCGAGGAACTCGACCTGGGCGAGACCTTCGACGCGGTGCTGCTCGCGTCGTTCCTCGTGCACGCCGGGGACGTCGAGGTGCGTCGTGGGCTGCTGCGGACGTGCGGCCGGCATGTCGCGGACGGCGGCTGCGTGCTCATCCAGCGCGAGGGCGCGGACTACCACACGAACCTCCCTCGCGAGCGGGTCGATCCCGGTGGCTACACCGTCCGCATGCTCTCCGCGCAGCCCCTGGGCGACGGAGTCAACTCCGTGCACGCGGAGTACGTGTTCCCGGACGCCACCTGGACCCAGACCTTCCTGGCCCGCCCTTTGACGAAGGGGCAGTTCGAAGAGGCGCTGGCGGAGGCGGGGTTGAAGGTGGACCGGTATCTGACGGAGGACGGGACGTGGGTGCGGGCGGTGAAGGGCTGAGGTCGGTGAAAGGCTGAGGTCGATGAGGGGCTGGGGCCGGTGGCGCGCCGGGGTCGATGAGGGGCTGGGGCCGGTGGCGCGCCGGGGTCGATGAGGGGCTGGGGCCGGTGGCGCGCCGGGGTCGATGAGGGGCTGGGGGAGGCAGGCGGTGAGATCGTCGGGGAAATCGTCCTCCACGGCGATGAGTTCGGCGTGGGCGGTCGGTCTACCTCTGTGAAAGCACACCGACTGCTTCACACAGGAGACCCCGATGTCCGAGACCACCGCCCCCGTCGCCCACGCCGCCTCCGCCGCTTCCCTCGCTCCCGCCTCGGCCGCCGCCGGATCCCGCGGCCGCGGCGCCCGGATCTCGCTGGGCGCCCTGCAGATCGTGCTCGGTCTCTTCTTCGCCCTCGCGAGCGCGCTGCCCAAGCTGGTCGCCCAGTCGACTGCCGTCGAGTCCTTCGACAAGCTCGGCTGGGGCAGCACGGGGATGTACCTCATCGGAGTGCTCGAACTCGCCGGTGGCATCGCGCTGTTGATCCCGATCCTGTCGTCCGTGGCAGCGGTCGCGCTCAGCGCGCTGATGGTCGGCGCCTTCATCGTGAACGTCACCGCCCTGCACGGCCCGTACGCGGCGACCCCGCTCATCCTGATCCTCCCGCTCGCGCTGATCGCCTGGGCCCGTCGGGGCCACAACACCGAGCTGGTCCGGCTGGTACGAGGGCGGGCGTGAGCGTCGTACGACATCAAGGGGCTCCCCGTGACCACGGGGAGCCCCTTGAGCGCTGCCGTGCGTACGTTCAGGGGCCCTCGGGACTGTCGGCAGGGCCGCCGCCGGGGCCGCCGACTCCTCGCAGGCGTTCCATCTCGCGGCGGTCCCGCTTGGTCGGGCGGCCCGCGCCGCGGTCGCGGACACCGGCCGGGGCGACGGCCTCGCGCGGCGGGGGCGGCGGGCTGTTGTCCACGTAGCACTCGGCCGCCACCGGCGCACCGACCCGCTTGCGGATCACGCGCTTGACGACGACGATCCGTTCCCTGCCGCCCGCCTGCCGCAGGCGCACCTCATCACCGGCGCGCACCGCGTACGCGGGCTTGACGCGCTCGCCGTTGACCCGCACATGCCCGCCCCGGCAGGCGGTGGCGCCCATCGAGCGGGTCTTGACGAGACGGACGGACCAGATCCAGCTGTCGACCCGCACGCTCTCGCCGCCCGCCGGACGGGCGGCGTCGGCGGCGGCAGCAGCGCTCACCGTGCCGGCCGTGCCCGCCGTGTCGGCCGAGCCGCTCGCACCACCGGCGCCCTGCTCGTCGTCCTTCTCGTCGCCCTCAGAAGCCATGCCTCGACCTTAGTCCTCCCGGGGAAAGAGGCCGGGAGGGTTTTTCCGTCGGGCGGTCACCCCCGCAGGCCGCCGGGCGGCACGCGTCGGACGTCGTACGGTGAGGTCATGGACCATGGGCTCGCCGAACTGGACGCGCGGATCGCCGGGTGCCGCGCGTGCCCGCGGCTGGTCGAGTGGCGCGAGGAGGTGGCCCGCACCAAGCGCGCCGCCTTCGCCGAGGAGACGTACTGGGGGCGCCCGGTGCCCGGCTTCGGCCCGCCGGACGCCCGCCTGCTGATCGTCGGCCTCGCCCCGGCCGCGCACGGCGGCAACCGCACCGGCCGGATGTTCACCGGTGACCGCTCCGGGGACGTGCTGTACCAGGCCTTGTACGACGTCGGCCTTGCTTCGCAGCCCACCGCCGTGACGGCCGACGACGGCCTGGAACTGCACGGCGTCCGTGTCACCTCGCCCGTGCACTGCGCGCCGCCCGCCAACAAGCCGACGCCGGGGGAGCGCGACACCTGCCGGCCCTGGCTCGTACGGGAGTTGGAGCTGCTGCGGCCCTCGCTGCGCTCGGTGGTGGTCCTCGGCGCGTTCGGCTGGCAGGCAGCGTTGCCCGCCTTCGCCGAGGCGGGGTGGACGGTGCCGCGGCCGAGGCCGGTGTTCGCGCACGGCGCCCGGGCCACCTTGGAGCGCCCGGGCGGCCCGATCGAGCTCTTCGGCTGCTTCCACGTCAGCCAGCGCAACACCTTCACCGGGCGGCTGACGCCCGCGATGCTGCGGGATGTGCTGCGTACGGCGGCGGAGGCGGCGGGGCTGCGGACGGTGCCCGAGGCGGGTTAGGGTCGCGCGATGGGTCTGTATCCGGAGATCGAACCGTACGACCACGGCATGCTCGACGTCGAAGACGGCAACCGTGTGTACTGGGAGACCTGCGGAAACCCGCGGGGCAAGCCGGCGGTGGTGCTGCACGGCGGACCGGGGTCGGGCTGTGCGCCCGGCTTCCGGCGCTACTTCGACCCCGCCGCATACCGGATCGTCCTGCTCGACCAGCGCGGCGCCGGGCGTTCCACGCCGCCATCGAGCGCGTACGAGACGGACATGAGCGCCAACACGACGGCTCACCTGATCGCCGATCTGGAGCTGCTGCGACGGCACTTGGGGATCGATCGCTGGCTGATGTGGGGTGTGTCGTTCGGGTCGGTGCTGGGGCTGCGGTACGCGCAGACGCATCCGGACGCCGTGACGGAGCTGGTGCTGACGGGCGTCGCGACCGGCTCGAATCCTGAAGTCGCCCTGCTGACCAGGGGACTTGGGAAGATCTTCCCGGCGGCCTTCGAAAGATTCGTCGGTGAGCTGCCCGTCGGTGAGCGGTCCGGCAACCTGGCTGGCGCGTACAACCGCCTGCTCGAATCGCCTGATGCCGAGGTGCGGGCGAGAGCGGCGCGTG
This sequence comes from Streptomyces sp. NPDC005485, assembly GCF_040606085.1. Classification (NCBI taxonomy): domain Bacteria; kingdom Bacillati; phylum Actinomycetota; class Actinomycetes; order Kitasatosporales; family Streptomycetaceae; genus Streptomyces; species Streptomyces sp. NPDC005485. The sequence continues at coordinate 17,447 of NZ_JBEXDZ010000150.1, forward strand.
CCTGGACGGACTGGGAGACGGCGACGATTCCCGCACCGCCCGGGTCGGTTGAGCGTTTCGACGACCCGTCGTTCCGCCTGGGCTTCGCTCGCACCGTCACGCACTACTGGGGCAACGACCACTTCCTCGGCGAGGGCAACGACGAGGGCGTGGTGCTCCGGGACGCCCCTGTGCTCAAGGACGTCCCGGGCACACTCGTGCAGGGCAGCCTCGACTTCGGCAACCTCCTCGGCACCGTCTGGCGCCTCCACCAGGCCTGGTCGGGCAGCGAGTTGACCGTCATCGACGAGGTGGGCCACAACATGGGAGCCCCGGACATGGTGGACGCGCTGGTGGCGGCGACGGACAAGTACGCGGCGCGCGCGGCCCGTTAACGCCGGGCGCGGGTCCGCTCACCCGCCGTCTGCACGAACTGCAGCTCCAGTGTGGCCGGAGGCGGAGCGATGCCGGGACCGCCGGCCTCGGCCCAGCGAAGTATCTCGTCGGTGCAGTCGTCGCCCATGGACCAGCCGATCCAGACAGGCTTGCCACCGCGTCTGCGACCCTCGCCGGAGGGCTGTACGACGATGATGTTGGCCTGGTCGCAGGGGCCCAGGCAGTCCGTCGTGCGGACGGCGAGGCGTCCGGCGGAGGCGGTGGCCGCGGCGCGCAGCCGGTCGAGCTGCCATACGTGGTCGTAGCCGGGGTACTTGCGCGCGTCGCCGCAGCAGCAGCCGCGGCAGACGACGAGGGTGCAGGGGCGGGTCCGGGCGGCACCGACGACGGCCGTACGGGCGGGGGTCACAGGTCTCCTTCGGAGGCGGCGGGTGTGCTCTCCTCGCCGAAGAGGTGCTGCACCGTCGAGCGGTAGTTGGCCTGCACGTGGGCGAGCGCGTGGGCGCGGGCCCGGTCCGGGTCGCCCGAGGCGATGGACTCGTACAACTCGCGGTGTTCGGTGAGGAGTTGGGGCCACTCCTCGTTCTGCCGGGTGAGCCAGCGCAGCCGCCCGTCGACGGGTTCCATGACCGAGATCAGCAGGCTGTTGCCCGCCATGGCCAGGATGCGGTCATGGAAGCGGGTGTTGATGTCGGTGATCTGCTCGGCGTCCTTCGCGTCGGTGGCGACGGCCGCGTCGTCGAGCAACTCCGCGAGCTCCGCGAGGGCCTGCGGGGTCGCGCGGGAGGCGGCGAGACCGGCGGCGTAGACCTCCAACGCCTCACGCAGCTCGAAGAGTTCGGCGACGTCGGTCGGGGTGAGGCGGCGCACGACGGTACGGCGCGGCGTCTCGAAGAGGACGAAGCCCTCGGCCACCAGCGCGCGGATCGCCTCGCGGACGGGGACCCGGGAGACCCCGAAGCGGTCCGCCAACTCGCGCTCCACCAGCCGGTCGCCGGGGTGCAGACGGCCGCCGATGATCTCCTGCCGCAGGGTCGCCAGGACGCGCTCGCGCACCGCTCCGAGGGGTTCCCGCTCCAGGTCCGGGGGGTCGATCTTCGTCATGGGACCATCTTCGCCGACTCCGGGGGTGTTTTACCGAGCCGTAACAGAGCGGACATCGGTCGAAAGGGTTGACGGGAGGACCATGACCGCAGTTTGGTATACCAAACGACAACGGCCAGCAGTCCTCCTCCTCCGTCCCCTTGCCCAGGGAGGCCCCGTGTCCCTCGCCGACCGTGCCGAAGCCACCGGCACAGCAGTGTTCGTCCCCGACCCCCGGCTCACCAACGAAGACCTCGCACCTGCGGAGAAGCGCAACTGGAAGGTCTTCGACCTCTTCGCCATGTGGATGTCCGACGTCCACAACCTCGGCAACTACACGTTCGCCGCAGGCCTGTTGGTCCTCGGCATGAACGTCTGGCAGATCTTCACGGCCCTGCTCGTGGGCTTCGTGCTCATCTACGCCGGAATGAACATGATGGGCCGCGTCGGGCAGCGCACCGGCGTCCCCTTCCCCGTCGTCAGCCGCATCAGCTTCGGCGTCTGGGGCGCCAACATCCCGGCGCTGATCAGGGCCGTCATCGCCATCATGTGGTACGGCATCCAGACCTATCTGGCCTCCGTCGCCGTCAACGTCATGCTGCTCGCGGCCTGGCCCGGCCTGGTGTCCTGGACCCACCACTCATTCCTCGGCCTCGACGCGCTCGGCTGGACGTCCTTCGTCGCCCTCTGGCTGATCCAGGCGTTGATCATCACCCAGGGCATGGAGTCGGTCCGCAAGTTCCAGGACTTCTGCGGCCCCGCGATCTGGTTGGTCATGATCGCGCTGGCGGTCTGGGTGCTCTACAAGGCCGGCTGGACCATCTCGCTGACCTCGACCCCGCACCCGGTCTCCACCGGTGAGCAGTTCCGGCAGTGGTTCGGCGCGATCGGGCTGATCCTCGCCACGTACGGCACGCTGATGCTCAACTTCTGTGACTTCTCCCGTTTCGCCCCGGACTACAAGACCGTCAGGCGCGGCAACTTCTGGGGCCTGCCCATCAACTCGACGGCCTTCGTCATCGTGTCGGTCATCGTCACCGCCGGTTCGATCGAGGCGTTCGGCGAGGCCATCACCGACCCGGCCGAGCTGGTCGCCAAGGTCGGCAACACCTGGGTGATGGTGCTGGGCGCGCTGACCTTCGCCATCGCCACCATGGGCGTCAACATCGTCGCCAACTTCGTCTCACCCGCGTACGACCTCGCCAACGTCTGGCCTCAGAAGATCACCTTCAAGGTCGGCGGCCTGATCAGCACGGTGGCGGCCCTGGTCGTGACCCCGTGGAACCTCTTCTCCAACCCCACGGTCGTCAACTACTTCCTCGGCGGCCTCGGCGCCTTCCTCGGCCCGCTCTTCGGCGTGATCATGCTCGACTACTACTGGGTCAAGCGCGGCGACATCGACGTCGAGGAACTCTTCAACGCCGAGCCGGGTTCCCGCTACTACTACCGCAAGGGCGTCAACCCCAAGGCTCTGTGGGCCTTCCTCCCGGCGGCAGCCGTCGCCGCGGTGCTCGCGCTGGTGAAGTCCTTCAGCGACATCGCCCCGTACTCCTGGTTCATCGGGACGGCGCTGGCCGCCGGACTGTACGCGGTCCTGTGCCGGTCCGAACGTGCCGCCACCGTGGAGACGACCCCCGACCTCGTGGAGGGCTGAGCGTGCGGATCGTCGTCACCAACTGCAATACGACGCAGGAGATGACCGAGGAGATCGTGCGAGGTGCCCGGGCCGCAGCAGGCCCGGGCACCACCGTGACCGGCCTGACCCCCACCTGGGGGCCCGAGTCCGCGGAGGGCTGGCTCGACAGCTACCTGTCGGCCGCCGCCGTCCTCGACACCCTGCGGACGTACGACGGACCGCCGTACGACGCCGTGGTGATGGCCGGCTTCGGCGAGCACGGGCGCGAGGGCGCACGGGAGCTGGTCGACGTACCCGTCGTCGACATCACCGAGGCCGCCGCCCATCTCGCCTGTCTGCTCGGCCGCCGCTACGGCGTCGTCACCACCCTGGAACGCTCGTGCGGGCAGATCGAGGACAGCCTGGAAGCGGCGGGGGTGGGGCGCAACTGCGCCGCCGTCGTCGGCACGGGACTCGGCGTGCTGGAGCTCGCCGACTCCCGCCGCACCGAGAACGCCTTCGTCGCCGCCGCCGAACGGGCCCGCCGGGCCGGGGCGGAAGTCCTGGTCCTGGGCTGCGCCGGGATGACGGGTCTGCAGCGCGCGGTGGGGGAGAAGCTGGGGCTGCCGGTGGTCGACGGGGTGGGCGCGGCGGTGAAGCTGGCGGAGTCGCTCGTGGCGTTGGGGCTGACGACGAGCCGGGCGGGGGGCTATGCGAAGCCGTTGCCGAAGCGGAGGGAGTGGCGGGGGCCGGCGGGGTGAAGCGGGGCCGGCGGGGGCGACCGACGCCGTCACGCCTCGCGGATGCTGCCGAGAAAATGGAAAAAGTGGTGAATCATGAAATAGGCCATGCAACCGTACGGGCCGCTCGAATGTCTCCCCTAGTGAATTCACTGTCCCCTTAGCGAAAGAGAAACGGGGGGCGTCATGGAAAACCGTCCACGCCGCGCGGTAGTCGCCGCAGGCATCCTCCTCACCACCGCCGTATGCACCACGATTCCCGCGTCCGCGGCCCCGCAGCGGGGAGCTGACCAGGTCACGGCCTTCCGGCAGACTCCCGCGACCGCACTCGTCGTCAACGCCAGATGGGGCGGTCACTGCACCTACGACCGGCTCGTCATCGACGTCCGGGGCACCGTTCCCCCGGTCACCGTGAAACAGGTCAAGGAACTGCGCTACGACGCCACCGGGAAGAAAGTCCCGCTCGCCGGAAAATACTTCCTGGAAATCAAGCTCTCCCCGGCCGCCGCCCACAACCAGTCGGGCCAGTCGGTCTACCAGGGCCCCCGCCTGACGAAGATCAACCTGCCCAAGCTCAAGGGTCTCGCCCTGACCGGCGACTTCGAGGGCGTGGTCTCCTTCGGGGCGGCCTTCTCCACCAAGCCCGCCTACAACACGTTCAAGCTCCACTCGCCCGAGCGGTTCGTGATCGACACAAAGCACGCCAACCTGTGCCGCTGACACCAGGCGGCTGCGTACGCCGGCCCGGAACCCCTGGACCGGCGTACGCGGCTGGGTGGACGGGATCGCGGCGTCCGTCGGGGTGATCCTGCGGCGACGTGTCCGGTGGTACGCCGTAGCGCGCGCGGCAGGGTCGCACACTCCCCGAAGGACGAGCCGCCGCCCGGGCGCCTTCGTCCTGTCGTCAGCCCACGGCTTGTCGTCAGCCCGCGGCGGCGGGAACGGAGCCGCCCATGTCCAGATCGCTGCCCGCCGCACCCGGACCCGTGCCACGGGCACTGCTCGCCGCGGTGCTCGCCGGACTGTGCTGCACCGGGGCATCCGGAGGCGATCCCGAACCGTTCTGGACCGAACCCGACTCCCTCGCCGCCCGACAGGCCGCCGAGTGGCGCCGGGCGGGCCGGACCACCGACGCCGCACTCATGGACCGCATCGCCGCCCGCCCCCAGGCCGACTGGCTGAACGGCCCGGACCCCGGCCCCCTCGTTCGGGCCCGCACCACCGCCGCCGCACGCGCCGGCCGAACCGCCGTTCTGGCCGCCTACTACATCCCGAACCGCGACTGCGGCCAGTACTCGGTCGGCGGCGCCCCGACCGCCGCGGACTACCGCGCCTGGGTCGACGAGTTCGCGGCGGCCCTCGGCGACCGGGGCGCCTACGTGATCGTCGAACCGGACGCCGTCGCCCAGGTGGTGGCCGGCTGCACCCGGGTCGTGGCCAAGGAGCGCTACGCGCTGCTCGCGTACGCCGTCGACCGACTCAAACGACAGCCGGGCACGCACGTCTACCTCGACGCGGGCAACTCCGGCTGGATCCCGGAGGCCTGGCGCATGGTCGAGGCCCTGAAGACGTCGGGTGCGGAACGCGCCGACGGAGTCGCCCTGAACGTCTCCAACTTCCAGACCGACAAGGCGAGTTCGGCCTACGGCGACTGGCTGTCGAAAGACCTCGGAGGCAAGCACTACGTCATCGACACCAGCCGCAACGGCAACGGCCCGTACGCCGGCACCGACACATGGTGCAATCCGCCGGGACGTGCACTGGGCACGCCGCCGACGACGCGTACGGACAACCCTCTCCTCGACGCCTACCTGTGGATCAAACGCCCGGGCGAGTCGGACGGAACATGCCGGGGCGGACCGGCCGCCGGACAGTGGTGGCCGTCGTACGCCCTGGAACTGGCGCGCAACGCCCGCGGCTAGGGGGTGCTGTGAAAGTCCCGCACAGCACCCACGGCGCCCGGCACGCACCCTCGCCGCACCGGCCGAAGCCCCAAGTACGTCCAGTACGAGGGCCTTCGTCCG